>JASEIZ010000118.1:0-5663 GCA_030017395.1 Desulfobacterales bacterium
ACGCTATTGCTCACTCGCACAATCGTTTTTATCGGCTTTGGTTTGACTGATCCGGATTTCCTCCATATTATTGGTAAAATCAAAAATGAGTTCAAGCATAATCCACGCGATCACTTCGCCATCGTCGCAGATGTTTCTAATATCGAGAGAGATTACTGGTTTTTAAACTATGGAATTCAGATTTTAAGCTACGAGACCCTCCATACAGAAAATGGGCGTGATTATAGTTCTTTACTACCATTATTGAGGAGCCTTATAACAAAAAATAAGAAAAACCTTCAAAAGGCCTTTCCGCAGAAACTACAAAGGAAAGGCGCTTGGATTACTTCGAATCAAAAACTTAAGTTAGAGCGTTATGCCAGGTATCTAATACAGCAATTTAAAACTCCTGGAGACATAGTGTTTCCTCTTATGCTCAAGAGGTATAAAGCAGATGGTTCTTATTTTGATCATGTTTCTTCTTTAGATGTGCAAAATACAACGTCTCAAAGTTTTATTTTAACAGGGAATCCCGGGGCTGGAAAGACATTCTTTCTTAGACAATATTGCACTAAAATTGCCGAGAAGCTACAAAAATGGTGCATAAACCCTAAAGAGAATACGTTTCCTAAAATTCCAATTTACATAGATTTAAAGGGCTATTCCGGCAAGGGTACCCTTCGTACCATGATCGAGTCGCAGTTGCCGGAAGGGATACCCATCATGGATTGGATAGAAAACAATAAAATAATTTTACTTCTAGACTCATTTAACGAAGTTGATAAGAAGTTTCTCGATAATCACGCATGTTTACATGAATTAAAAAAGTATAACTACGAAAATACTGTTGTTATTGCGTCGCGCTTCAAAGAACCTCTGGATAATCTTTATCTCCCTGAATACCATTTATTAGAAATAGAAAAGGACTATGTGGGAGAATTCTTGGAGCAACGCGGCTATACAATGCCGGATCGCAACCAAGAAGAATTCTTTGCGCATTTTCAAAAGCCGCTGTTTTTTAATCTACTTAAACAAGGTAAGCTGACATTTTACAGCGATCCCAATCCTATCAGCCCTCTCTGGTCGTATTTTAACTACTTGAACACTGCTTTTAATGATAGTTTTGAGTATTGTCTTGTCTGGGAAGATGTTTTCCAAGAACTCGCATACAATCTTTGCAAAAAGGGCACAGAGAGATTTCGGGTTGTCGAGTTATATGAATTACTTGCAGTGAAAATGATAAAAAATGATAGCTATGAGTTTGATGCAGATGTAATAATTAATTGGCTAATTGAATCACAGTACTTTATGGCTCCGATTTCTATGCAGGACCTCTCCTTTTTCCATCAGTCGATAACAGAATTTTTAGCTGCACGCTATCTAGCCATTCAATATGAACAGGACAAGACGATATTGAATGAACAACTACTCTCTGCACGCTGGGACTATGTGCTGCTATATGTTCCAGTTTTTTTGGATAAAGAGCACACGGTAAGTTATTTTGATACGCTGCTACAGATTGACAGCATCCTCGCCATACGGGCGTCAGCCTACCTTAAACATTCCTTAGAACAAATTGTGGCGACAATTCTTTGGCGTTTGATATCATGTGCACTGCAGGCAAGTTGGGATTATTGGATGGAACTAGCAGAACATTTTAGAGAGATCCCCGTCATGCCAGTACATGAACCCTTGCTACGCAAACTGATGGCCTGCAAAGATATTATCGGCGGATTGGCAGCCGAAGGTTTGCTTCGTGCCTGTAAATACAATGTGAAAGCAGAACTGCTAGAAGAAATGTTCAGCAACCTTTCAATCCAGGACTACAATTACTCGGAACAACTTGGAGCTGCATTGAGCGATTATATAACTCTTGAGGAATACAAACAAATATTAGTCAGACTAGGAGATGTAGAGATTGAGTTTGAAGAAAATGAAAAGGGTTTATCTTATGGTTTTGATACACTAGCGCAGAACTTTCAACTAGATGATATTATTGCGATTTTTAAGTCGCTCAATCAATTGAACACGTTGCAAAGAAATATATTTATCGATATCCTTTCTAATGATCAATCGCAAGAAGCGTTTGATCAATGTCTTGATTTGATAAAAAATGGCTTTGCCGAAGCAGTTTGTCCTGCATTTTCTCTCGCTGAGTATCATTCTAAAAACTTTCAATTTAGCAAAGTTGACGGAGTGTTTTTGTCTTATCTATCAAACATGTTGGAAGATGATAATCTGAAACAAGATCATAAATGGGTAATTAATTTAATCTATACGCTTTATCAGAAATGCCCTCAATTTGCAAAAGAGGTTCGCGCATCTCTGAAATGTAGCGATGGGATCGTGCGGTTGACGTACCTTTATACTATAGGAAAAAATAGAAAAAAGTCTTTCCGCAGTTTATATGGAGAGATGCTTTACTTTAATAAACTGCCTTTCGATCTGATAGGAGTCTTTGATGAATTCGATTGGGCGGAATATGCAGATAATATAATAGCTAATTTATTGGATCAACAAAGACTTGGAGCACTAGCTGAATTTGTGGATGGCAACTTAAACAATAAAGATATTTTATACGAACCATCCTTGTCAGTTTTCATAAAGCTTATTAGCAATGTTATCTCTGTGGACAGCTTTACAGACAGGCCAGATGATGTGGCATATGATAAATATCGTATCGGGATGTTTATAGCACAATACCTGAGAAAGGATGATCTTTTGGCATTTTATCATACTGCCAACAAGGAGGCGCAATGCTTTTTTAATCTGTATGTACTCAATCGTATGGAAGACTTGACCTTGAAAAATTTTACACCGCTAGAGTTGGCGTTTATGATAGAGAATCTACGAGTATACCGTTATGTGGAAGATGTTTCTTTTGATGACGAAATTCTTCTTGCCAACATCGCTGACAAAGAGTTTATTACATCAACATTAATGCCACTTTTTGCGGAAGACAACGCAGTGTTGCAGAACAATGTGCATCGTATTCTCGAAAAAGCGGGAGAAAAGCAAGGTACTCGTTACATAAGCCGATAAAATAGCGAACAGGCAATCCAGTATCAACAGGAGGACTCGTCTATGGAGCTTTCAAAGTGGCAAGCGCAAGTAATCAAACGGGGTATGAAGCGATCTCGAATGGAGGACAAAGAAAAGGAGAACCGTATCAAGCCTCCTCTTGCGTCACCTGATGTACTCCAAACAAAAGATTTTGTCTTTTCATCCATTAAGCCCCTTGACCGTATTGGAGATAGTGGAGTACTACTTCTTGCAAAACTAGAAACCGATCGGACGAAGCGATATCTTGTTAAGCATGCCTTTTGCGATTGTGCTGCTAATGAATTTGTTTATACGAAACTCGCACAAGCGATGGATGTTAAAATGCCAGAAGCCAAACTATTCCAAATATCAGATGGTGAAAAGCGCAACTATTTCAAAACTGAGTACATATTGGCCACTAGATTTCTCGATTTGATAGATGAAAATCCGTCCTATCAGATCATACGCGAACAAGCTCTTAACTGGCAGGATTATTTCCGATACCGCGCAATGTATGATATGTTCATAGAAGGAGACAGCTTTGAGGTATTATTGGCTTCCGACAGATGCATCTATCGGGTAGACACCACGGATGCTTTCCCCTATCATGATCACACACTTGCAATGGCGGGAATAAACATAGTAATTGGTAGTCATAACGTCAAAGAAACAATAAAGCAAGAGATGCTTTCGCGGTCTTATGATTCTTGCTGGCAATACAGAGATTTTGAAGAAACCTTGAAATGCTGGTAACACGCTACGGCAACGAATGTATAAAACCTTTTCTCGACCCATTTACGCGTATACAGGATGTGTCAAAGGAATACATAGATAGTTTCCTCAATACACTTTGTTATTTTTATCCTGATTTTATCGGCGACTATTTCAAACTTTTTATTACCGCATTGCAGCGGGTATCCTATGAATACCTGAGAACGAAAGGGTAAACCGTTGCTATGTACATCTTTAACGTGTCACCGTTTTTTGGGTAGTGTCAAGAATTTTTCGCACATTTGTTATGGCACTCCCGTGGAGTGACATTATGGGAATCATTCCGTTGGCTATCCCTAAAACCAGCTAGGCTGTGGCTGTCAAGGCCGCGACCTCCGGGCGCGGTTCACCTTGCCTTGACAGGTACAGACAGCTGGTTTACCATAATTGCCGGAATGATTATCCTACATCCTGCTCGGCATTGATATCGGCTGTTTCCAATAAGCCTACATTCAAATACATTTTTTCTCCCCATGAAGTGCTGCAAATATGCCTGAGCCTTGCGCATACCAGCATCAATGCCGAATGACCGTCTGGAAAGCTTCCTACAAATCTGGTACGCCGGCGTATCTCCTTCATGACGCGTTCTATTCCGTTGTTTGTTCTTATCCTTGTCCAGTGCTTTCTTGGAAAGTTCATGTATGTTAAGGTTTCTTTTATACCGGTTTCTATCTTTTTTGCTGCTTCAGGAAGCTTCATGGATTTTAGCTTTTCTATAACTGATTTGCTTTTTCAAGAGCACTTTCTATGTCTTCCTGGGCGTGTATGGCTTTAAGCATCGCTGCCACATCTGCCATTTTGCTATGGGGTGTGACTGAGAATACGTTCCTGTAAAAATGTACTACACAGCGCTGATATTTAGCCTGGGGAAATACCTCGTTTATCGCATCTGCAAGCCCAAGGCATTTGTCCCCTACGAAGAGCTTTGTACCGTTTAGTCCTCTTTCTTTCAAGCTCCTTAGAAACCCAAGCCAGCTTTCTGTGTCCTCTTTGGAACCTTCGGATGCTCCTATGATTTCTCTATATCCATCTTGATCTACTGCCAATGCTACCAGGACAGACACATTTTCCACCTGCCCACCCCAGTTCCTTTTGAGGTATATACCATCCAGGTAGACATATGGATAACTCCCTTTTAATCTCCGGTTACGCCATGCTTCTATATGCTCGTATACTTTTTGATTAAGATTGCTTATGGTTCCTGCTGAGACTTTTGTCCCCCGCAAGGCTTCGGTTATATCTTCAACCCTGCGCACCGAAACTCCTGCAAGGTACATTTCTATCAAGGCTTCTTCTATACTGCTTTCCCGGCGTTTATACCTTTCTATGATAGCTGTTTCAAACGGCAAGTGCCTCAGTTTTGGTACCTTTAATTCTACTTCTCCAGCTTTTGTATGAAGCTTTCTCTTGTAGTGTCCGGCACGGGTGTCCATTCTCTCTGAGCTTCTTTCATATTTCCCAGCTCCTATGATCCGTTCTGCTTCTGCATCCAGCAGATGATTAAGTGTTTCTTCCACTGTTCCTCTTATAATTTCACTTAGGTCCTGCTTTAAAGCTTCCTCATTTAGGTGTATAATTTTCTCAGACATAAAGGCATTCTCCTTTTCGGTGTTTTTGGTTATTTGTCATCTCCAATTTACACTAGGAGTTGCCTTTATGCAATTGTGTGAAAAATATTATACGTTATCACGAAAATAAACTGGTGTTCAATAGTATCCACCAGTTTATCGACAGGGTTATACCCATTCATGTCGAACGGGAAATTATTTGATACTTATACTTTTCCAAGTCTTTAATTATACTATCCTTTCTGTGTGTTCACCAACTTTGGTAAAAGTAATATCGTTAGCCTCGTAGTTAGAAGATTGTTT
>JASEIZ010000118.1:5673-6590 GCA_030017395.1 Desulfobacterales bacterium
GTTTGTAATTGACCATATTATAATAGATTAATAAAAATATTTGAAGAGTATGGAATTGAAGTTAACATACGAACGGAACGATAGAGGCTGCCGAGGCGGGGGTGTTAATTGCTTATAGTGCCTCAATAACTCATTTATCTTTTCCGCCGCTTCTACAATTTTTTCCGCCTCATTCTAATTATGATGTTCCAATTAGCACTATGCATTAAATAACTTATTTTTACAATTTAGCTTACATGAATTTGTAAATGAAGTTATAAATCAGTCCAAATACTAAAGCAATTAGCACACTTAAAAGAGTACCAACTAGATAATATTCTCCGAATTGTTTATCATCCTCGAGTTTCTTATATCTGGCTATAGATTTTGCAGCAATTACGTATCCAATAGCATTGTAGTAGCCATTAATTACAAGAGTTAATATAATTATTCTTTCGAGTTTGCCAATAAGACTTCCCGCATTTATATTTATTTCTTCAGGTTCATTCTTTAAACTGTTGTATGTATTAAGAAACAATTTTACTATTATTGATCCACCATTAACAATAAACAGATAGAAGATTAATAGCACTATATAATTGATTAGTTTGATAAGGGTTATATATTTGAGAAAAGGGTAGTACTTAACAATGAAAGTCCAAAAATTAATAGAAGTTATGTTTAAACCTGCTGAACTAAAAAATGGGGTTAAACCGATAACAGCAAGCACATGACACACTTGATCTAATGTGAATAGAGGAATAGAGAAATTATTGGCCTTGTTACAAAGTTTTATCTTGGCAAAGTCTAGGGCAAAGTGGGAAATTGATAGAAGAGATATAAGAACTAGTATCTTCATACTAATTACAGGAATTAACAGTATTAAACTAGTAATGAAGAATATGGCACTATGGATAGCAAGTACATGTTTATCGGTT
>JASEIZ010000119.1 GCA_030017395.1 Desulfobacterales bacterium
GTTCGACTCGATGAACAAAAAGATAATGATATGCGCTGATAAGGTTAATGCTACGGTTACTGAGCTTCGCGATAATTTAAAAACACAGAATAAGTTTATTAAATGGGCAGGTGACAGGTGTGATCTGACAAAAGATGAACCGGCTTTACTTTTTGTGGAACTGAAAAATCTTTTAAACCAGAAAGATGAGAACGAAAAGCTCATAAAGTCCAACTACCGAACCCTAAAAAAGGTTTTGTCCCGTGTTGAAACCGGGCGCCGTAGGGCTAAAATAGCTAAAAGTGAACTGACAAAGGCGAATTTACGACTTGTCGTCAGTATTGCCAAAAAATATACAAACAGAGGGTTGCAATTTCTGGATCTGATTCAGGAAGGAAATATAGGCCTTATGAAGGCGGTTGATAAATTTGAATATCGCCGAGGCTATAAATTCAGCACATACGCTACATGGTGGATACGACAGGCTATAACCAGGGCGATTGCGGATCAGGCTAGAACAATCCGGATTCCTGTTCACATGATTGAAACTATAAACAAGCTTATACGGACATCAAGAGCCCTTGTTCAAGAGCTGGGGCGAGACCCTAAACCTGAGGAAATAGCTGAAAAAATGGAACTTCCCCTGGACAAGGTTCGTAAGGTTTTAAAGATTGCAAGAGAACCTATTTCACTTGAGACTCCCATTGGAGAAGAGGAGGACAGCCATCTTGGTGATTTTATAGAGGATAAAAAATTTGTGCTTCCTTCGGATGCCGCTGTAAACCTGAACCTTGCGGAACGGACAAGAAAGGTCCTTGCAACATTGACTCCGCGTGAAGAAAAGGTTCTGCGCATGCGATTCGGGATAGGGGAAAAGGCTGATCATACACTTGAAGAGGTAGGACAGGATTTTACCGTTACGCGTGAGAGAATAAGGCAGATAGAGGCTAAGGCCTTGAGAAAATTAAGACATCCGACCAGAAGTCGTAAACTGAAAAGCTTTATTGAAACCTAACTCTTGACAAAACATATTTCTAAGGGTAAAAAAATCTGTTTTGTGGTCAAGTTGATTCGTGGGCCCATAGCTCAGCTGGAAGAGCCACCGGCTCATAACCGGTAGGTCCCTGGTTCGAACCCAGGTGGGCCCATACATCTGTTTTGATCAAGGCGTGGGACGAGCAACCACGCCTTTTTTTGCTATTAGTTGTTTTGCTAAAATCATAGATTGTACTTCCCGTCAGGTTTGTCAGCCGGTCTCAAATTGCAACCGATTTTACGATATTTATGCCAGCAATAATAGCCGATATTATTAAGATAATGGAAGACATCGCTCCATCGCGTCTTGCTGAAGAATGGGACAATGTCGGGCTGCAGGTCGGGCAAAAGGATTGGCCCGTAAGAACCATACGGATTGCTTTGGATCCTCTCCCAGGTGTTGTGGCTGCCGCCTGCAAAGAGGGGGTTGATCTTTTAATTACGCATCATCCGTTGATATTTAAGCCTTTAGGTTCTGTTGATTTCGGCACCCCGGTTGGGGCTATAATAAATATGGCGTCTAAGCACAAAATGGCCATATTTGCTGCGCATACTAATCTTGACAATGTAACGGATGGTTTAAACGATATTCTTGCACGCATGATTGGTCTTAACAATCTGGAAGTGCTCGGGAAACCCATTGAGCCGGAATATTATAAACTTGTCGTATATTTGCCTGTTGAATACGAACAGAAGATTTTAACCTCTCTTTTTGAGACAAAGGCAGGAAGTATAGGCGCGTATACATCCTGTTCTTTCCGAAATAATGGCAGAGCCACTTTCAGGCCTGGTTCTTTGTCAAAGCCTTTTACAGGAAAGCCCGATAACATATCTCATGCGGATGAGATCAGACTGGAAACCGTTGTGCAAAAAGATGATTTGGAGAACGTTATCGAGCATGTGAGAGCAAATCATCCTTATGAAACCATGGCATATGATGTTTATAGGCTGCAACCGTCTGATAGCATGTTGGCCGTAAGACAGCAGGGGCTTGGCAGGATCGGAGATCTTGCAGAGGAGACTAAACTTTTATCCCTTGCCCTGGAAATTAAGAAAAAACTATGTCTTAATTTTATTAAAGTCGCTGGAAAACCCGATCTGTCTGTGAAGAAAGTTGCTTTATGTACAGGGAGCGGTTCAAGCCTGATAAATAATTTTTTTGTATCCGGCGCTCAGGCATATATTAGCGGGGATTTTCGGTATCACGATGCAAGGGCTGCGGAAGCAGCAAATTTAGGTATTATCGATATCGGCCATTTTGCATCAGAGCACTTAATTGTTAAAGTACTTGCCAAGAGGCTTAAAGAGATTATATTTAAAACCGGAATTGATCTTAAAGTCGAGGCATGTGAGTCTGAAATCGATCCGTTTGTTATTTTATAAGGGATAAGCAGTTTCATTATTAATGACTAATGACAAGTGGCTAATGACTAATATGAAAGAACAGATAGATATTCTGGTAAAACTACAAAAAATCGAAACAGAGTCAGATGATATTAAATTGAAGCTAAGTGGTGTTTCTGAAAAACTTGATTTTTTTGATTCCAGCCTCAAGGAGCTTGAACAGTCTATAGCTGATAAAAAGTCTTTGCTCAATGATTTGAACAAAAAATACCGTTCCTATGATTCTGAGGTTCAGACAAATTTCGCCCTGATCAAAAAGAGCCAGGGGAGACTTGTGGGCGTTAAGACAAACAGGGAATACCAAGCCTTATTAAAGGAGATTGAAGAATTAAAGATAAAAAATTCTCAGGCAGAGGACGAGATGTTGTTATGTCTGGATCGTATAGATGAAACAGAAAAAGATATTTCTGTAGAAAAAGGCGAATATTCAAAGTTAAAAGAAAAAGTAAGTAGTGATAAAGAGACTATAATGCGTGAGGTGGACTACGGAAAAGAAAGGCTTGCCGCTCTTAAGGACGAATGGGACAGCACCTCAAGTAAAGTGAAGCCTGAATTGTTTAAAAGATATACGATGGTAGGCCAAAGGGTTAAAGGGACAGCAATAGTCTCTGTTAAAAAATCCGTATGCAATGGATGTAATATGAATCTTCCTCCGCAAATGTATAATGAGCTTCAGCGTTGCGACAGTTTAAAATTTTGTCCTAACTGTCAAAGAATTATTTACTGGGAACAATTATAGGAATCGGTCGGAGCAGCTTAGACGATCGCCGGATCATTTTTTGATTCAGAGGAAAGTCCGAACACTGCAGGGCAGGGTGCTCCATAACATGGAGTCGCGGTGACGTGAAGGAAAGTGCAACAGAAAGCACACCGCCGGCCGCTTTATTTTCATGCAATGGATATTAAGCGGCCGGTAAGGGTGAAAAGGTGCGGTAAGAGCGCACCAGTTTCCCGGGTGACCGTGGAAGCTCGGCAAACCCCACCCAGTGCAAGACCAAATAGAGGAGTGTTTGAGGATTGCCCGTCCAAGCTCCCGGGTAGGTCGCAAGAGATGTCTGGCAACCGGCATCCATAGATGAATGATCGTTGCCCTGTCAGGGGTAACCCGAACAGGATACAGAATTCGGCTTATAAGCTGCTCCGGCCGTTTTTTTAGTTTTCATAGAGGACTTTTTTGACAGGATTAACTGGATTTACATGATTTTTTGTAACAGTTCAACCAGTCTCAAAGGCCTGTAAATAGTTGAGTAGTCAACCACTCGACCAATATTAAAGAGAATTATATTATAATTTTTGTGTGTTGGTGTCTGGTTGCTGAACTATTACGATTTTTTTTATTTTTTCTTATATCCTGATCATCCTGTATATCCTGTCAAAAAAAGACATGAATTACGGAAACCGGTGAGGTGAAGAGTATGCTGCAGATTGAAGAGCTTAGAGTAGAAGTAGGCGGAAAAACAATACTGAAAAACGTTAACATGGAAATCCCTGAAGGGGAAACCCACATACTTTTCGGGCCGAACGGATCAGGCAAGACCAGTCTGATGATGACCTTAATGGGGTTTTCCGGTTATAATGTGACACACGGGAAGATTACGTTCAAAGGGGAAGACATCACACATTTACCCATTTATGAGCGTGCCCGCCTTGGTATAGGCGTATCCTTTCAGAGGCCTCCAACCATTAAAGGTTTAAAGACAAGGTCGATTGTTGAAATCAGCGCCGGTAATCGGTCTGTTGATGTTGAAGAACTGGCAAAACAGCTTAATTTTTCCGATTTTCTTGACAGGGATGTAAACCATAACTTTTCAGGAGGCGAAATAAAGCGTTCCGAACTCCTTCAGCTTATGGCGCAGCAGCCCGACCTCGTTCTTCTGGATGAACCGGAATCAGGGGTAGATATTGAAAGCATCGTCCTTATCGGAGATACAATCAATTTGCTTTTGCGCAGAGGAATTAAACATCCCAGAGAAAAAGCTCATAAAGAGATAGTTGACGATCGGAGTAAATCCGCACTTGTTATTACCCACACTGGCCATATACTCAATTATATAACGGCTGATAAGGGCCAGGTTCTTTATAACGGCGCCCTGTGCTGTTCAAGAAACGCAAGAGAAATTTTAAAATGGATAAGAGAATACGGATATAAGGAGTGTGTCAGATGTACACAATAGATGATGTTAAAGATGTTAATCTTGAAAACTACAAGGTTGATGCCGAAGACCATACATATGTTGAAAATTTGTCACAAATTGGATCAACAGACGCAAACCAGCTTTTAGATGTTGGTGTGGATACCGATGAAAATGATCGCGTTGGTAGCTTCATACAAAAAGACAAATCTGTAATACACTGCAAAACCATGCAGGACGGTGTTGAGATTATGAGCATATCCCAGGCGCAGGAAAAACATGGGTGGCTTTCCGATTATTTATGGAAAAATGTATCCCCAGATACCGACAAATTTACATCCCAGGCAAAGGAAAAACCTCACGAAGGCTATTTTATACGCGCCCTTCCAGGCGTTAAAACTGAGCATCCGGTACAGTCATGCCTTTATATCGCCAAAGAAGGATTTTCGCAAAATGTTCATAATGTTGTAATTGCTGAAGAAGGTTCGGAGCTTCACATTATTACAGGGTGCGCAACAGCGCCCCATCTGATTTCAGGACTGCACATAGGCGTTTCGGAATTTTACGTCAAAAAAGGTGCAAAACTTATGTTTACCATGATTCATGACTGGGGTGAAAAGATAAATGTACGGCCCAGAACCGTAACAAGGGTAGAAGAAAACGGGCTTATTATTTCAAACTATATATCATTAAGACCTGTGGGGTCTCTTCAGATGTATCCCACAACATGCTTGAACGGAAAAGGCGCTGTCGCCCGTTTCAACAGTGTTTTAGTCGCTAATAAAGGTGATTTTCTGGATGTGGGCTCGCGAGTAGTGCTTAATGCTCCTGACACTCGCGCAGAGATAATATCCCGCGCGATTACATACGGGGGATCAATTATCGCCCGTGGCGACCTGGTTGGCAAAATTCCGGGAATTAAAGCACATCTTGAATGCAAGGGTTTAATATTAAAAGACGGGCTGATGCAAGCCATACCTGAACTCAGAGCATATGTTCCTGGTGTTGAGATGTCTCACGAGGCTGCGGTTGGCAAAATTGACCAGCGTGAGATAGAATATCTCATGGCAAGGGGCATTGATGAGGATGAGGCGATATCAACAATTGTTCGCGGGTTTTTAAATGTGGATATAGAAGGATTGCCGCAGAGTCTCAAAAACAAGCTTGATAAAATTATCTCTGAAACCCAAAAAGGTATGATATAGAAGCAGAGTTAATTTAAATGCAACAATCTGATTTTGATATTACTTTTGATGAAAAAGTTCGGATATTTTCTCATGATTATCTGAAGTGTTTCAAATATATTTCCGGTTTTGATTCGCGAAAGCATTTTTTTACAAAAAGGCTTTATTCAAAACTGATAGCCACTTCCCAACTTTTAGAGGATTTTCTCGATTTTCACGGGGCAAAAAACAATAGCGACTGGTATTTTTACAGAGAGCTTACAGCGGCAGTCAGGCATTTGAGCCTGGCTGGTTACTCATATCAACATTTGTCAAACAGACTTGTATTTTATGACCTTGTGAACACTGAGGGCTTTGAAAAGCAAGGTGAAATCACATTTGATTTTTTGACAAGCTCTATTATGAAAATGGCGCCTGTTATACTTGATGAAGCAAGATGCCTTAATATCCCCCTTACTGATGAAACCTTTAATCCCGCCTATTTCCCGACTATTCCAACTGCCAAGATGCTCGATTATAATATTGATGATAAGGATAAAGATCAGCAGAAAAAACATATAGTTAAAATTGCCAGTAAATTTTTGACTATTGCAAGAAGCTTTGATCACTTAAGTTTTTACGGGCCATACAGTATGCAAGAAATATCGGCCATTGTGCCGGAAAAGATCAACGAGGTTGAAATTAGATATTTTGAGATGCTTGTACACAGCCTTCAATCTTCATTTGATACATATGTGATACACGGAGGATTCAGGTTCGGCAACAGGAGGCTTAAGCAGCTCCGAGGCTATATTTCAATAGTATTTCATCTTCTTCAGATGA
>JASEIZ010000011.1 GCA_030017395.1 Desulfobacterales bacterium
AACTGTTTTTATTGACCCGAAACTTGAAAATCCAAGCTATTTTGGACAGCAATGTGTATTTACATTGATCCTCCCTACAACACCGGTAATGAGAAATGGGCTTACAACGATAATGTCAATTCCCCCATGATGCAGGAGTGGCTCGGCAAGGTGGTTGACCGAGAAGATCTTACCCGCCACGACAAGTGGCTCTGCATGATGACGCCACGGTTGAAGTTGTTGCGGGAATTGTTGAGGGAGGACGGGGTCATATTTATTTCTATAGATGATAATGAGGTTCATCATCTGAGAATGACGATGGATGAAGTGTTTGGGGAGGATAATTTTGTAAACTTGTTTACAATTAAAAGTAATCCCCGTGGTTCACAAGCAAGCAAACATATTGCATTGGAGCATGAATACTTAATAACGTATGCAAAAAGCCTTAGTCAAACAGAAATTATTGGCTATTCAAAGTCTGAAGATGACTTAAGCGAATATAAGTTAATAGATGAGAAAGAGAAAAAATATAGACTGTTGGGTTTAAGGCAAAGAGGTGGAGCTTGGAGGAGGGTACAACGTCCAAATTTATATTTCCCGATTTATGTGAATCCTAAAAATGGAAACGTTTCATTAGAAAAGAGTAATATTTTTTGTAAAAAGGTTTTGCCTAAACGACCTTCTGGAGAAGAGGGCCGTTGGACATGGAGTGAAGAAAAAGTAAAAAATAATATACATCTTCTAGTTGGCAAAAAAGTTTCTCGTATAGGGGAATCTGATTTTTGGGATGTTTTTAGAAAGGATCATTTCGAAAGCGAAGATGGTATGACCACTACTAAAAAGCCAAAGTCAATATGGGATGAGAAAGAATTAAACTATCAAAATGGAAGAAATGAACTTAAGGAAATATTTGGGAATTCAGAAATATTTGAATATCCTAAACCAACATTTTTGATCAAAAAAGGCCTGCGAATTTTGGATTTGGATGAGGAAATTATCCTCGATTCTTTCGCAGGCTCCGGCACAACCGCCCACGCCATCATTTCCCTCAACAAGGAAGACGGCGACAATCGCAAATTTATCCTTGTTGAATGTGAAGATTATGCAGACAAGATCACGGCGGAGCGTGTCCGTCGGGTTATCAAAGGCGTGCCAAATGCAAAGGACGAGAGCCTCAGAAAGGGGCTTGGCGGGTCTTTCAGTTATTTTGAACTTGGAAAAGCCATTGAACTGGAGAGCATCCTTTCGGGAGATGGGTTGCCGACATACGAAGAACTGGCACGGTATATATTTTACACGGCAACAGGCGAGGAGTTTGATTCGAAGGCCATGAACGAAAAGAAGAACTTTGTCGGTGAGAGCAGGAATTATAAGGTTTATCTTTTCTACGAGCCGGATATTGAAAAGCTGAAAAACACAGCTTTGACGCTGGAGCGCGCAAAGTCCATTGGAAAGCCTGGAGAAAAGAGAAGGCTGATTTTTGCGCCGACAAAATACCTGGATCAGGCACACCTGGATGAACTGCGAATTGATTTTGCCCAGCTCCCTTTTGAAATCTATGAACTTGCGCGGTGAGATATGGAGCTTAAAGAATACCAGATACGAGCCTTATCAGAGATAAAGTCCTATTTCGAGCTTTTAGCCGATTGGCGAAAAAAGGCTGAACAAATCCCGGAGGCTGAAATAGATTTTCCAACCAAGGCATGGGAAAAGGCGGGGACAGGGCGGAGTTACAGGCCTCGTAAAAACGGCATCGGCGAGCCGTTGCCTAATTTTTGCCTCAAAATACCCACAGGCGGCGGCAAGACTTTTCTTGCAGTCAAAATGATTGACCTGGTCAACATGATCTATCGAAAGAAAAGGACAGGGCTTGTCCTCTGGATAGTACCTACAACACAGATATACCGTCAGACTATCCAAAACTTGAAAGACCGTAATCATCCCTACCGGCAACATCTCGATTTAGCCAGCGGAGGGCGAACAGTTATCCTCGAAAAAACAGACCGCTTTTCCCCATTAGACGTACAGGAAAATCTCGTCGTTTTGATGTTAATGCTGCCTTCCGCTAATCGCCTGACCAAAGACACTCTCAAGGTTTTTAAGGACAGTGGAGGATTTCAGGATTTTTTCCCGGCCGAGGATGATGTGAAGAACCAGGAAAAGGTTCTTCAAAATATTCCTAATCTGGATACTTATCACCAGGAAAAGGGTTTTTGGGGTAAACAGATCAAGACCTCACTGGGAAACACCCTTCGGACTTTATCGCCAATTATCATCATGGATGAAGGTCATAAGGCATATAGCGAGGGCGCGCAAAATACGCTGCGCGGCTTTAATCCCTGCATGATTGCGGAACTATCCGCCACGCCTTCCCCAAAGAGCAACACCCTGGTTGACATATCCGGCCGGGAGCTTCATCGCGAGGATATGATCAAGCTTGATCTTCATGTGGTCAACAAGGTGAGTCCGGATTGGAAAGATACGTTGCTGGCAGGGGTGAATAAAAGGAATATACTGGAGCAAAAGGCGCGGGAGTATGAAGCCAATTCCGGCATCAATATTCGCCCAATCTGTGTTATTCAGGCTGAAAGAACGGGTAAGGAACAGAGGGGAACCCGCTATATCCATTCTGAGGATGTTCGGGAACACCTCATAAAGACGGTTGGAATACCCGCTGATGAGGTGGCTGTCAAGACAAGCGAAAAGGATGAACTGAAAGAGGTTGATGATGTCGGCGGGTTAATGGGCCGGGACTGTAAAATTCGTTATATCATTACCAAACAGGCATTACAGGAGGGCTGGGATTGCGCCTTTGCCTATGTATTGGTTGTCCTGACAAATCCTGCTTCTAAGAATGCCCTGACCCAACTGGTGGGCCGCATACTTCGGCAGCCGGGGGCGCGCAAGACCAAGATCAGGGATCTTGATGAGAGTTACGTGTTCTGCTTTAAGCAGAGCGCCAATAAACTGCTGTCGAGCATAAGAGATGGCTTTAGCAGGGAAGGTCTTGGAGACCTGAAAGGCCAAATTGTTGCCGACCTGGAAGAAGCCGGAGAGCAGCCGGAGCGTTTGATAAAAATCCGTGATTGCTTCAGAGAGGCGGCCAGCAGCACTCTATTGCCGGTCTTTATGGTAAAGCGTAACAGGAGTTGGAGACCTGTAAATTATGAGATGGACATTGCGGCAAAGATACCATGGAATAGCATAGATCTTGATCCGGTTTATTCGCTTGCTCTATCCATGTCTGAGGAAAAGGATATTGAGCATATTGCCACGCTTTCAGAAGACATTAAAAAAGTAATCGAGGAGAAAGAGGCGATAAAGCTGAAGGAAGGCGGCATTCGTGTTGATCCGGTTTTTATGACCCGCCAGATCTGCGATATTGTGCCAAATCCCTGGGTAGCCCATGAATTTGCCCATGCAACGCTTATACATCTGGCAGGAAAATATGATCATAAGATGATTGCCAACAATTTTGTATTTATCATCGAGGAATTACGAAAACAGCTTGAGCGGGAAAAAGACCGTTTAGCTGAGAATGTTTTTCAGCAGATGCTTGCTTCAGACCGGATGAGATTCCTGGTAATCGGAGAAAAATTTGATTTTACTTTTCCTAAATCAATTTCCGTCAAACCCGCCTCCAGAACACTGAATCGAAAAGATGGCCGACCACTTCAACTGAGCCTTTTTGAATTTGTCCCTGAAGAAGAGTTCAACGAAACCGAAAAGGCCGTGGCCTGGTATCTTGAAGGGCAAAAAAGGCTTTTTTTCTGGTACAGGAACCGATCCAGGCGTGACTATGCCATTCAGGGCTGGCGAAAGCACAAAATCTATCCTGACTTCATATTTACTTCAACCTCTTCAGAAAATGAGAACGATTATGAACAGGTATATGTGGTTGAAACAAAGGGCCTTCATTTGTTGGGCAGCTTAGATACGGATTACAAAATGGAAATGTTTTCGCTGTGCAACAAGGAGGCAAAGGCGAGAAGCTGGTCGGAACTGGGGCTTGCGGTAAAGGACAAAGTTTTACGATTCGAAGTGCTCGCTGAAGATGAATGGCAAGCAAAATTGAATGAGATGCTGAAGAGTTGAGGTTTGATTGGTCGGGGCGAGAGGATTTGAACCTCCGACTCCTTGAACCCCATTCAAGTGCGCTACCAGGCTGCGCCACGCCCCGACGGATATTGTTTATAATTCTTTAAGTCTTACATGTCAATATATCTATAGTAAAATTTGATGAACTTGTAAAAAGTCGTCATTCTGCTGAAAACCGGAGCCAATAGTAGTTGCAACCACCTTAAAATACTGGATTCCGGCTTTCGCCGGAATGACAAAAAATGTGTGTTTTCGACTTTTTACAAATGCATCAAACTTGACAAGCTCGTAAAAAGTCTCAAAATCGTCATGCCGGACTTGATCCGGCATCCATAACTCATTGAATTTACTGGATTCCGGCTTTCGCCGGAATGACGGAAAACGGTGTTTTTGGACTTTTTACGAGTTCATCAAACTTAGCATGTTACAGGGATAGGGATTTTCTAATGAGTGTCGGGAAAAATATGCAGTTAGTGCCTGACAGACTAATGCCGGGCGATACTATAGGAGTTGTTGCTCCGGCAGGCCCTTTTGACAGGAAAGAGTTTGACAATGGAGTTGCGATTCTGAAAGCTATGGGCTTTCACATAGTTGTTCCTGATGATATTCATATAAAAAACGGATATCTTGCCGGATCTGACAGTCATCGGGCCGACCTTATAAACAGATTTTTTATCG
Organism: Desulfobacterales bacterium; assembly: GCA_030017395.1. Lineage (GTDB taxonomy): Bacteria > Desulfobacterota > Desulfobacteria > Desulfobacterales > ETH-SRB1 > Desulfaltia. The sequence continues at coordinate 4,756 of JASEIZ010000011.1, forward strand.
ACAGAAATATAAAGGCGATTATTTGTGCAAGGGGTGGGTTCGGCTCTATAAGGATACTTTCATTATTAGATTTTGAATCAATTAAGAAAAATCTGAAAATTTTTATTGGATTCAGCGACGTATCTGCAATTTTGTCGGTCTTATATACGAAGTGCGGTTTTGTTGTTTTTCACGGACCTATGGTGACAAGTTTGGGCGATGCTTCCAGAAAAACAAGGAAAGCATTGTTTGACGCTGTTTCATCAGACGCCGGACTTGCAATAAAACCAAAAACAGGGAAAACAATCAGGCACGGATTGGCTTCAGGGCCGGTTATGGGAGGCAATCTTACCACCTTGTGCCATCTTATCGGGACACCTTTTGAACCTGTGTTTAAAAGGCATATTTTGTTTCTTGAAGATAAGGGCGAAGCCTGTTACCGGATTGACAGAATGCTAAGCCATATGAAGCTTGCAGGGTGTTTCGATGATCTGGCAGGACTTGTTCTTGGTTCTTTTAAAGATTGCGGTCCGGTTGGTAAGATTATCGGGGTTGTAGATAACATTTTTAAAGAGTATAACATTCCTGTTCTTGCCGGCTTTGAAGTCGGACATGGAAAAAATAATGTTACAATTCCGATCGGTCTTAATGCGACTCTTGATACAGGCAGGCAGTTGTTGTTGTTTCATGAACCGGCAACGAGCGTAGAGGATAGAGCGTAGAGTAAAGAGGATAGAGCAAAGAGTAAAAAGCAACGAGCAACACCCCCCTAAATCCCCCCTTGAGGGGGGACTAAGGGGGGGTGTTAACCAGCAACGAGTAACGAGTATGAAACAAGTTGACAGCCTTATGAGGCATGCAATATCCGATAAAGTTTTTCCCGGAGCAGTGCTTTTGGTTGCAAGAAAAAATTCCATACTTTTTTTTGAAGCTTATGGATATGCCAATATATTCTCAAGACGCAAGATGACCACGGATACAATTTTTGACCTGGCATCTCTTACAAAACCGCTTGCAACAACACCGGCTGTTATGAGTCTGGTTCAACAACGCAAACTTGGTCTTGAGCAAACACTTGAATCAATCTTGCCCTGTTTTAAAAAAACAGACAAGGGGCAGATAAAGATAAAATCTCTTTTGTGCCATAATTCAGGGCTTCCTGCTTATCGTGAATATTATTATAAACTGAGCAATATTCCGCCTGATAAGAGAAGGAAGGCATTAGAAAACCTTCTTGTAAAAGAATCTATGTCGCATCCTGCAGGGGAAAAGGTATTATACAGCGATCTTGGGTTTATGATTCTTGGATTTGTGGTTGAGACAGTGACCGGAAGACGTCTTGATCATTATGTAGGTGATGAGATATACAAGCCGCTCGGTATAGATTCAGACAAGGGAATGTTTTTTACAGGTATTGATTCAAAGCCGATTATAGAAAGATTTGCAGCTACCGAAATATGTCCATGGCGAAACATCCTTTTAGAGGGAGTAGTGCATGATGAAAACGCTTATATGATAGGAGGTATTGCGGGGCATGCCGGCTTATTTGGATCTGCCGGCAGCCTTTATATCCTTCTGTCGTCTATGTTATCGGATTTTTACGGCAACCAGCCGATTAATCTGTTTGAAAAAGATATTCTTCACACTTTTTTTAAGGGGCAGGAAGGAACAGACAAGGCGCTTGGATTTGAAATTCCATCATTGGCCGGCTCGAGTTGCGGAGACTATTTTTCAAAAAGGAGCATAGGACATCTTGGCTTTACAGGAACCTCCTTCTGGATCGACCTTAAACGAAATATTATTGTTATACTTTTGACCAATCGTGTGCATCCATCGCGTGAAAATGATAAAATAAAATTTTTCAGACCGAAAATCCACAATGCTGTTATGAATTGTCTTTTAAAATCATGAGGTAATAAATACATCGTGTTGTATATTCCAATGATATTTTGCTTGTAATGGCAGGATCTATTTGATAAATTAATAAAAATTAGCATATAAATAATTTTGTTGCATACATATTTTGTAACCGTTCACGGTTCAGGGGTTTAGAAGTTCAACTGTTGAGGCAGTTAAAGTCGCAACTGCTCAGGTTGTCAGGTTCACGGTTGGTGCATCCCGGGTGATATGGCGAGCCGATAGCGCATTTGTTCAACTCTGAACCCTGAACCTTTGAACCGTGAACGGTTACCATATTTTTATGTGTGCGGAAATGAGGACTTATGGGTTTTTTTAGTGGAATTTTAGGTGTGTTTTCTAATGACCTTGCCATCGATCTTGGCACGGCGAATACCCTTGTTTATGTCAAAGGCAAGGGAGTGGTATTAAGCGAACCATCGGTAGTTGCTGTAAGAACAGACCAGAGATCTAAAAACCGTGTTTTGGCTGTCGGCCTTGAAGCAAAAAACATGCTTGGGAAAACGCCGGGTCATATAGTGGCAATACGTCCCATGCGTGACGGAGTTATTGCCGACTTTGAAGTAACAGAAGCAATGTTGCGGCATTTTATTCACAAGGTTCACAACAGGCGGACTTTTGTCAGACCAAGAATTATTATTGCCGTGCCATCCGGAATTACTCAGGTTGAAAAGCGTGCCGTCAAAGAATCGGCTGAATCGGCAGGAGCCCGTGAGGTCTTTCTTATTGAAGAGCCTATGGCCGCCGCAATAGGCGCGGGTCTTCCTGTTACTGAACCTACGTGTAATATGGTTGTTGATATTGGGGGCGGCACAACGGAAGTTGCTGTGATTTCTCTTGCAGGAATTGTTTACAGCAGATCGATCAGGGTGGCCGGCGACAAGATGGATGCCTCGATTATTCAGTATGTAAAGAGGAAATATAACCTGTTGATCGGTGAAAGAACCGCGGAAATAATTAAAACAACTATCGGGAATGCATATCCTGACTTGCAGAATCTGGAAACAATAGAAGTTAAAGGCAGAGACCTTGCTTCTGGAATCCCCAAAATTTTGTCGATTGATTCAGAAGAGATTCGGATAGCAATCTCCGAACAGATCGATGCGATTGTGGAGACGATAAAAATTGCTCTTGAGCAGACTCCTCCGGAGTTGGCAGCGGATATTGTTGATCGGGGGATTGTGTTAACAGGCGGTGGAGCCCTATTAAAAAATTTAGACAAACTTCTCAAGGAAGAAACCGGCCTTCCGATAACAATAACCGATGATCCATTATTAACGGTAGTTCTCGGTTCAGGAAAATGCATTGACAACATTGAAATCTTAAGACAAGTTATGATTATATAATTTCATGTTCTCAAAAAAGATTGTAATGATCGTTGGTGTAATTGTTCTGATTGCTGTTAACTTAATGGCACTTTCTGTTACAGGCCGACGCTATCATACCCATGGACTTGGGCAAATAGCCATTTCCCTCATAACCCCTTTTCAAAAAACTACTACCCGTTCGATTTCTTTTATGAGAAATGTTTGGAATCACTATTTTTGTCTTGTTGCAGCAAAACAGGAAAACGATAAGCTTAAGGAAGCTTTAAGTCGCGCTATCGAAAAAAACAACCGTTTTAATGAGACAGAGATTTTCAATCTCCGGCTTCGAAAGTTGTTGAACTTCCAAAAAAATATGGTTGAGCAGACACTTGTTGCCGAAGTAATCGGCAAGGATCCTTCTCCATGGTTTAAAACTATAATCATAGACAAGGGTAAATCAGATGGCGTAGAAAGAGGATTGTCGGTATTAGTGCCTGAAGGAATAGCAGGCCAGGTTATTGATGCTTCACCCCATTCTTCCAAGGTGCTTCTTATTATTGATCAGATTAGCGCTATTGATGCCTTGGTGCAAGGGACAAGAGCACGCGGGATTGTAAAAGGCGGCTCCAATGGTCAATGCTTTTTCATGTATGCCTTGCGCAAACATGATATCAGAGTCGGAGACACTATTATTTCGTCCGGACTGGATACTGTTTTTCCAAAAGGGCTGCGTATCGGGAATGTTTCGAAAGTTATTAAACAGAATTTTGGTATCTTTCAGGAAGTAATGGTTACGCCTTGTGTTGATTTTGAAAAACTTGAAGAGGTTTTAGTTGTATTGAATGCCAAATCAATATCAGATGTGAACGACAAATGACTTATTGCTTTCACATTTTCACCTGTCTATGCTTAATAATCTTTCAGACAACAGTTTTGTCCTGTTTCCCCTTATTCAACACATTTTATGATCTGTCAGCCCTTTATATTGTTTATATGGGTCTTTTTTTCAACGTTCGTGAAGGCATACCTGTTGCGCTTATTATAGGATTGGCAATGGATAGCGTTTCCGGAGGCCCTTTCGGGGGATATTTAACAACATATTTCTGGCTATTTATCGGTGCGAGACAGCTCATAAAATTTTTTCGCGTGAGCAATTATATCCTTTTCCCTTTTGTTGTTACGGCAGCCGTATTGACGGAGGCTGTAATATTGTTGGGAACCCTTGCCATGCTGGAGCCCGGCGTGCAATTTTCTTTGTCTGTCATAAATATTGTTGCAAAGCAGATTGTGTGGGCAATATTTACCGGGCCATTTATTATTCAATTTTATAATTTTACTTATAACATGTGGAATAAATTATTTAATAAGCTGATCGTTATTTTTTCACGTGAACAATCACCACAAATTGACAGGCAATAAAAGGGCGCAACATTGGGCGAGTATTTAAGAACAGCTGACAGCGATTGGTTTAAGCAACGGTTAATCGTGGCTATGTACTGCGTTATAGCTGTCTTTGTTATGCTTATTTGTCGATTGTTTTATCTGCAAATAATTGAAGGAGAGGAGTTAAGGCGACTTTCTGAAAATAATTGTATACGGCTTCAGAGTATAGATCCTCCAAGAGGACTGATATATGACCGCAACGGAATATTGCTGGTAGATAACCGTCCATCCTTTGATTTGAGTATAATTTTAAAAGATGCCAAGCCCATAAGCCATACAATTGAAAAATTGTCTGAGTATATAAAAACTACCCCTGAGGATCTTATGTCTCAAATTAAGAAATGCAAGGGTATTTCTGTTTATAAGCCGTTTTTGTTGAAACGTGATATCGGACGGAATGCGCTGGCTGTTATTAATGCACATAAATACGAACTGCCGGGCGTTGAAGTGAATGTAAGGCCTAAAAGGCACTATATTTACAGGCATACTGCAGCACATCTTATAGGATATTTGAGCAAAATAAATTCAGATGAGCTTAAAAGCGGCAAATATCCGTTATGCAATAGCGAAGATTTTATTGGGAAGTTTGGCATTGAAAAGGCTTATAAAAGTTATTTGAGAGGAGAACGTGGCGGCCGGCAGGTCGAAGTAAATGCCACAGGACAGATCGTTAGGGTACTTAAAACAGTTAATGCCAGTCCGGGTCATAATATTTATCTTACTATTGATCTTAAGCTTCAACAAAAGGCTGAAAAACTTTTGGAAGGTAAGGCAGGCGCTGTAGTAGCTATGGATCCAGCCACTGGAGAAATTCTTGCCCTGGCGAGTAGCCCTTCCTTTGACCAGAATAGTTTCGTTAATGGCATGTCACATAAACAATGGAATGCACTTGTTTCCAACCGGTTCATGCCCATGATAAATAAGGCGCTTCAGGGAGAGTACCCGCCGGCATCGATTTATAAAATCGTAACAGCCATTGCCGGTATGGAAGAAGGAATTATAAATAAGGATACTATATTTTACTGTCAGGGTCATTACAAATTTGGTGATCGTGATTTTCGATGCTGGAAAAAGACAGGGCATGGTAATGTTGATATTGTAACGGCATTAGCCGAATCATGCGATATTTTTTTTTATCGTGTTGGCCAAAAACTGGGTGTCGACAGGCTCGCATGGTATGCAAATGCTTGTGGACTCGGATCCGCTACCGGTATAAATCTCGACAACGAAACATCCGGATTAGTTCCGACTGCTGCCTGGAAAAAGCGCCGCACCGGCGCTGCATGGCAGCAGGGAGAGACCCTTTCGATCGCAATAGGGCAGGGATATAATCTTGTAACTCCCTTACAGGTATTAGTTTTGACCTCAGCGGTGGCTAATGGGGGCGTAAGGCATAAGCCATTAATTTTAAAAACAGTTGAAACAGTTGAAGGTGAAACTATAGATGATGGTTTCTATACCAAAAGAGAAATCACAGGCAAGTTGCCTGCGAGCAGACAAACTCTGGATATTGTTAAAAAAGGCTTGTGGCAGGCTGTAAATACTGAAAAAGGAACCGCAACGATCGCGCGTATTGACGGCATTAATATCAGTGGAAAAACAGGCACTGCTCAGGTTGTCGGCAGGAAAGAGAATGAAACATCTGATGAACAGGACGTGGCATCTCATTTAAAATCACATGCCTGGTTTGTAGCTTTTGCTCCTTCTGAAGATCCCCAAATTGCTGTTTCCGTGATTGTTGAACACGGGGGGCACGGCTCGAGTACGGCTGTTCCGATAGCAAGAGAACTTATAAGGACATATTTGGGCGGAGGGTGATAAGCACTTTGTGACTTATAAGTTAATAGTATGGGGATTTTCTTTCCTGAAATAACAAATAGCAAATCACAAATAACAAATAAATTACAATGACCAAAATTCAAAATTCCAAACCGGTCTAAACATGTTTTGGTTATTGAACTGAACAGCGAGCGCATTCCCCGCTGCTTGCGGCGGGGAGCTTCAATATTAAAATTTGGGATTTATTTGTAATTTGATGCTTGAAATTTGGGATTTTATAAGTTCATTTGAGGATAATGTATGTTTGATCGTCGGCTTATAAAATTTTTTGATTGGGGTCTGTTAGGTTTAACCTTTTTTATTGCATTTATGGGGCTTGTGGTTCTCTACAGCGCTGTAATGGCAGGAGATCCTGGTCCACAAAAAATACTGTGTATAAAACAGTTGATCTGGTATTCTGTCGGTTTAGTTGCAATGGTATTTGCCTTTTTGTTTAACTACAAGCTGCTGGGAAAATGGGCTTATGCCATCTATCTGATATGTATAATACTTTTGATTGCGGTACTGTTTTTAGGGACTTATGTAGGAGGCGCAAAGCGCTGGCTAATATTGGGGCCTGTTTCAGTTCAACCGTCCGAAATAGTCAAAATAGCTGTAATAATTATTCTGGCCCGTTATTATTCAAAACATGCAAATACCTCCGGCTTAAGATTGCGAGAATTAGTAACGCCATTGATATTTACATTAATTCCTTTTGTTTTGATAGTTAATCAGCCTGATTTAGGGACAGCTATTTTGCTTATATTAATCGCCGGTTCAATGACCGTTTTTGTAAAAATTGAAAAGCGTTCATATATATATATAACGGCTTGTTGTTCCATGTTGATTCCAGTTATATGGTTTTTGCTTAAAGAATACCAAAAACAACGAATATTAACATTTTTGAATCCTGACCGCGATCCGCTTGGCGCTGGTTATCATATTATTCAATCCAAAATCGCCGTTGGTTCCGGCATGATTTTTGGAAAGGGGTTTTTGCAGGGGACTCAAAACATACTTGCTTTTTTACCTGAACAGCATACCGATTTTATATTTTCAGTGCTGGCCGAGGAGTGGGGCTTTGTGGGCTCTTTAATTGTGCTTCTTTTTTTTCTACTGCTTGTTGTTCGTGGTTTGACTATTGCCTATGGGTGCAGAGATACTTTTGGCACCATACTTGCCGGCGGGATTACTATGTTTATATTTTTGCAGATTGTCATAAATATTGGTATGGTTATTGGATTAATGCCGGTTGTGGGAGTCCCTCTGCCGTTTATCAGTTATGGTGGTTCATCAATAATAACTGTAATGATCTGCATAGGTATCTTAATGAATATAAGCATGAGGCGGTTTTTGATAGAATAATTTCAGGTTTTGCTGCCGCCTTTATCATACTTTTTAATACCCTGTCCGCCTGCGTCAGGAAGCTTAATTTAAAGGCAAATAAAACCTAAAAAAAACCTTTGACAATATACTGGTGCAGGTGCTATAGGACGCCGGAGTCATAGAAACGATTTTTTTATTAAAATGCTAATAAATAATAATATGACGGAGGATTTTTATGGTTAGTATTGATGGATCACTTATTATACAGATCGTCAATTTCATCTTTTTAATATGGATTTTAAATATTGTTTTATATAAACCGATCCGGAAGGTTCTGATTCAAAGAAAGGAAAAAATCACCGGTCTTGAACAGAAAATCGATACGGTCGGGAATGATATAAAAGAAAAAGATGATGCATTTGACCGTGGGATTAAAGATGCAAAGGCTAAGGGATTTAATGAAAAAGGGGTTTTGTTACAGGAAGCCGCTGATGAAGAAAGAGAGATAATTGAAAAAATAAATAAAAAAGCTCAGGCAGACTTGGCGGAGATTCGCACAAAAATTGCGAAGGATGTTGAAGTGGCCGGCAAGTCGTTGCTGCAGGAACTTGATTCATTTACAAACGCTATTGGTCAAAAAATTCTGGGGAGGGCTTTTGAATGAAGCTGTTTAATAAAAAAGAGCCTGGTGTTAGCCGGAAACGTAATTTAATTACGGTTATTATGATCGTTGTTGCGGTTTTAATATTTTCCGGAGTAGCCTGGAGTTCATCCGGAGGGGGGCACGAGCCAAAAGGTTGGGTGGCTACTGATACTTACAAGGTCATGAATTTTACTGTTTTAATGGTGGTCCTGTTTTTCCTTTTACGGAAGCCCGTGGCTCAGGCGCTAAATGCTCGCATTAAAGGGATAAAGGAGCAGATAGATGATCTGGAAGCTAAGAAAAAAGAGGCTGATAAAAAGCTGGCCGAATATAACGAAAAGCTTTCCCTGTTAGACAAGGAAGCTGAAAACATAATTGCAGAATACGTTAAACAGGGAAAAGAAGCCAAGGCAAGAATACTTGAGCATGCTGAATTAGAAGCAAAGAAACTCGAGGAACAGGCCGGCAGAAATATTGAAAATGAATTGAGACTGGCCAAGTCAAAACTTCAGGAAGAGATATTTGAGAAAGCCCTGATAAAGGCTGAAGAGATAATAAAACGCAGAATTACCGGTGAGGATCAGGATAGACTTATAGATGAATATTTAGAGAAGGTGGTGGCCTAATGAAAAATTTGGCTATAGCACGGCGTTATGCCAAAGCGCTTATGCTTATTGGCAAAGAAGACGGACAGGCTGAAACATATAGAGAGGAACTTGATAGTATTGCAAAGTTAGTTTCAAGAGAGGCAGAGCTTGAGCGGGCGATTTGTAATCCTCTTTATGATATTTCAAGCCGGAAAAAGGTATTGCAGGCAATCATTGATAGGTTGAGTCCTTCTAAAATCATGTCAAGTTATCTTCTGTTGCTTTTTGATAAAGGAAGGATGGGATTCCTGCAGAGTATAAGCGAGTTTTATCACAAGCTTGCTGACGAGTTAAAAGGCATTGCTCGTGCCAGCCTGGTTTCGGCTACTGAGCTTACATCGGAAACCGTTGAAAAAATCAGCAATGCTTTATCAAAAAGGGTTGGGAAGAAAGTTATTCTCGAGGTAAAACAGGATCCTGAACTTATAGGTGGAATTGTTACGAGGATAGGCGATCTTGTTTTAGATGGCAGTGTTAAAACACAATTACTCAACATGAGAGAATCTTTAAAAAGGGGTGAGAGTGTCTAATGGAACTAAAAGCTGAAGAAATAAGTCAAATAATTAGAGATCAGATTGCAGATTACGACAAGAAGGTTGAGTTAAGCGAGACAGGAGTCGTGTTGTCGGTAGGTGATGGTATTGCCAGGGTATATGGCCTTGAAAAGGCAATGGCTTTAGAGCTTGTTGAATTCCCGGGCAATATCTTAGGGCTGGTATTGAACCTTGAGGAAGATAATGTTGGTATTGCCATTATGGGCGAAGATATCCACATTAAAGAAGGTGATATGGTCAAGCGTACCGGACGTATTGCCCAGGTTCCCGTGGGTGAAGCAGTTCTGGGACGTGTTGTTGATGCTGTAGGTGAACCCATTGATGGCAAAGGCCCTATTGATTCAAAAGAGTTCAGAAGGGTTGAGATGGTTGCACCCGGCGTTATTGCCAGAAAAGGTGTGCATGAACCATGTTACACCGGTTTGAAAGCCATTGATTCTATGACGCCTGTTGGCCGTGGCCAGCGGGAACTTATTATCGGTGACCGGCAGATCGGCAAGACAGCTGTTGCGATTGATGCAATCCTGGCGCAAAAGGAAACAGATGTATATTGTATTTATGTTGCCTGCGGCCAGAAAAAGTCAACGGTAGCTCAGGTTTATGCTACTCTTGAGAAGCATGGAGCTATGGAATACACAACCATTGTTTCCGCATGTGCAAGCGAACCTGCGACACTGCAGTACGTAGCGCCTTATGCTGGATGTGCGATGGGCGAATATTTTCGCGATAAAGGTCAGCATGCGCTTATTATATATGATGACCTTTCCAAACAGGCAGCTGCCTACCGTCAGGTTTCTCTGCTTTTGAGACGTCCCCCTGGACGTGAAGCATATCCCGGCGATATTTTCTACAATCACTCACGTCTTCTTGAACGTTCGGCTAAAGTCAATGATGAACTTGGCGCAGGTTCTTTGACAGCTCTGCCGATCATTGAAACCCAGGCAGGTGACGTGTCTGCTTATATTCCAACAAATGTTATTTCCATTACCGATGGACAGATATATCTTGAGCCGGCTCTGTTTTTTGCTGGCGTAAGGCCGTCTATTAATGTTGGTCTTTCTGTTTCGCGTGTTGGTGGAGCGGCACAGGTCAAGGCAATGAAACAGGTAGCCGGTAGTCTTCGACTCGATCTGGCTCAGTATCGGGAGCTTGAGGCATTTGCCGCATTTGGCAGCGATCTGGATAAAGCAACCCAGGCCCAGCTGACCCGAGGCGCAAGGCTGGTTGAAGTCTTAAAACAACCGCAATATAAGCCTTTGCCGATGAAAAAGCAGGTGTCCATACTTTATGCTGGAACAAAAGGGTTTTTAGATAAATATCCTGTTAATGTTCTGGCAAAATATGAGGCAGGTCTTTATGCGTTTATCGAAGCCAAGTATCCACAGATATTTAAAGAGCTTGAAGATAAAAAAGTGATTTCGGATGAACTGGGCAAGACAATGTCGGAAGCCTTGAATGCATATGACGACGAGTTTAAGGATACAATAAAATAAACGGCATATAATCTGTCTGAAAGATTATAACTCTAAAGCATAACTGTAACCTGTAATAATATAAGGGCTTTAACTTTATGGCGACATTAAAAGAAGTTAAAACAAAAATAACTGCGGTAAAAAAGACAAAACAGATAACAAAGGCCATGAATATGGTGGCTACTTCTAAACTACGTGGCGCCCAACAGAAGATGGATGCATTTAGGCCATATGCCTTAAAATTTGCTGATGTTCTGGGAAGCCTTGCAGAAAAGGCCGGGGAGGAAGCAAGCCCGTTGTTAATACCCCGAGAGGAAGTTAAGAAGATACATGTTATTTTGTGTACTTCCGACAGGGGGTTATGCGGCGGCTTTAATTCACATCTTGTTTCAAAGGCTGAAAAATTTGCGAAGGAAAAATCTGAGCAAAGCATAGAAGTCGTATTTACCAATTTTGGCAAAAAAGGACGTAACTGGTGCCGTAAAAACGGTTTCCTGATTTTAGATGAACATCTTGGGATCGTGGGGGCAAAATTTGGATTTAACATCGCAACCATTGTCGGGCAGAGGGCTGTTGATGGATTTTTAGATGAAGAATATGATGAGGTTTATATCATATATTCAGAATTTATTAGTATGGGGCGACAGATTCCGGCAATAAAGCAGATTTTGCCGATACAGCCTGTTGAATCCAGTGAAAAAAAGGCTGAAGATAAGGAAACGCCGTATCTGGCGGAGCATATCTGCGAGCCTTCAACAGACGAATTATTGGGAGATATGCTTCCAAAGAATATTTGTGTTCAGTTGTACAGCGCCCTTTTGGAGACATCAACAAGCGAACATGCTGCACGCATGACCGCTATGGACAATGCAACAAAAGCCTGTAACGATATCGTTGACAGCCTCACCTTGGCGTATAACAAGGCAAGGCAGGCATCTATTACCGCCGATTTGATGGATATCGTCGGTGGTGCTGAGGCGCTTAAAGGGTAATCCTAAAAACAGTTAATCGTTATTTGTTAATCGTTAATCGAATAACAGGGAACAAATAACAAATTTGGAGGTCTATAGATGGGAGAGAACATAGGTAAAATTACACAGGTTATGGGGCCTGTCGTTGATGTTGAGTTTGAGCAGGGTAAATTGCCTACAATCCTTACCGCACTTCTGATTTCTAACACGACTATTAACGATGAACCGGACAATCTTGTTGTCGAGGTTGCTCAACATCTTGGTGATAATGTCGTTCGTACCATTGCTATGGATGTTACAGATGGTCTTGTGCGCGGGATGCCTGTTAAAGATATGGGTAAACCGATAATGATGCCGGTTGGTCAGGCAGGGCTTGGTCGTGTTCTCAACGTGGTTGGAAGACCTGTGGATGGTTTAGGCCCGATAAGCCAGGAAAAGATGTTGCCTATACATCGCCAGGCGCCGGCATTTGTTGATCAGGATACAACGGTTCGTGTTCTTGAAACCGGTGTTAAGGTTATTGATCTGCTTGTACCCTTCCCCCGCGGCGGCAAGATGGGAATGTTTGGAGGCGCCGGAGTCGGGAAAACAGTTGTTATGATGGAGATGGTTCATAACATAGCAATGCAGCATGGTGGCATATCCGTATTTGCCGGTGTTGGCGAGCGAACCCGTGAGGGGAATGACCTTTATCATGAAATGAAGGATTCAGGCGTTCTTCCAAAGGCTGCTCTTATTTACGGGCAGATGACCGAACCTCCCGGAGCAAGGGCGCGTGTTGCGCTTTCCGCGCTTACTGCTGCGGAATATTTCCGTGATGAAGAGGGCCAGGACGTTTTGATATTTATTGATAATATATTCCGTTTTACTCAGGCCGGATCAGAGGTTTCAGCCCTTCTTGGCCGGATGCCGTCTGCTGTGGGATACCAGCCGACACTGGCAGTTGACCTTGGCGAGCTTCAAGAGAGGATCACATCGACCAACAAAGGCTCTATTACAGCGGTTCAGTGTGTGTATGTGCCGGCAGACGACTTGACAGACCCGGCGCCTGCGACAACATTTGCTCATCTTGACGGAACTGTTGTTTTATCACGTGCGCTTACCGAGCTCGGGATTTACCCCTCTGTGGATCCGCTTGATTCAACCTCCAGGATTCTTGATGCCGCTTACATAGGCGAAGAACATTATCAGGTTTCTCGTTCGGTTCAGAATATGCTTCAGAAATATAAGGAACTTCAGGATATCATCGCGATTCTCGGAATTGACGAACTCTCTGATGAGGATAAAATTACCGTAGCACGTGCAAGGAGGATTCAGAGATTTCTTTCACAGCCATTCCATGTTGCTGAAGTATTCACCGGAAAGGCTGGTAAATATGTAAAGATTGAAGATACTGTTCGCGCTTTTAAGGAGATTTGTGAGGGCAAACATGATGACGTTCCTGAACAGGCATTTTATATGGTCGGAGGCATTGAGGATGTTATTGAAAAAGCCAAAGAGATGTCTGCTGCATAAATTATAATAAAGAGGGTAAATTATGGCTGGAAATATTCGATTAGAAGTAGTTACACCGGAAGCATCTGTTGTTAGTGAAGATGCTCAGATAGTCGTAGGACCCGGTACCCTTGGAGAATTTGGTATCTTGATAGGCCATACCCCTTTTTTGACAACTCTTAAATTGGGTACGCTTCGTTATAAAGATGCTAATGGGGTTGAAAAATTTGTTTTTATCAGCGCTGGATTTGCAGAGGCCCTTCCTGATAAGGTTACCATATTGGCCGAGTCTGCCGAAAGGAGACGCGATATAGATATGGAACGTGTTAAACAAGCTCTAAAACGCGCCCAGGAGCGTTTGGCCTCAAAGAAACCGGATGTTGATTACGAAAGAGCCAGAGCTGCTTTGCAAAGGGCTTTATATCGTATTAGGCTTGCCGAGACAAGAAGTTAATAAGTTGTGTTGATATTAAATCTGTTTTTGCCCTGAAATAACAGATAAATTATTTTATAAATACTGCAAAAAGGGCGGACCATAATATGGTTTGCCCTTTTTTTATTAATTAAGGTTGATGGTCTCGTAAAAAGTCTTGAAATCGTCATGCCGGACTTGATCCGGCATCCAGAACGCATTGAATTTACTGGATTCCGGCTTTCGCCGGAATGACGGAAAAGAGAACTTTTCGACTTTTTACGAGTTCATCAAGGTTGGTGATAAATGCAAAATGTTGGGAGAAATGTTGCTGTTATTATTCTGGCGGCAGGACTGGGCACACGCATGAAGTCCAACAAGGCCAAGGTTTTGCATAAAATTCTTGGCAAACCTATGGTAATATATGTTGTTGAAACAGCAAAAAGAGTCGCCGGGAATAATGTGATACTGGTTGTAGGCAATCATGCTGATAAGATGCGTGAAATATTATCGAAAAACAACGAGCTGATTTATGCCATACAGAAAGATCAGCTTGGGACAGGTCATGCGGTTTTGTGTGCGCTGCCTTATATTCCTGAACATATAGAAGAAGTGGTTATATTGTGTGGTGATGTGCCGCTGCTTAGTTCAGATACCGTTGTACGGCTTATAGATGATCATATTAAGGCAAAACGCGACATATCCCTTTTAGCGGTTGAGATTGACAACCCCGAAGGTTACGGAAGGGTTATATTGGACGAAGGCTTACAAGTTTCTAAAATAGTTGAAGAAGCGGATGCAACAGATGAACAAAAAAAGATAAAGACTATAAATGCAGGCATCTATTGCGTAAAAAAGGAATTTTTATTAAATTCTTTAGTAAAAATAAAATCGGATAATGCTCAAGCCGAACTTTATTTTACAGATATAGTCGAAATAGGATATATGGAAAAAAAAGTTGTTGGAATACTGGCGAGTAGAGATTATGAAGAGGTTATGGGTGTTAACACCCGTCAGGATCTAATAACGGTTGAAGCTGTTATGAACAAAAGGTTAGGTAAAATATCTTGACTTTAGCTTATAAAAAAGATTAAATATCAATAATGAGGTGTAAGATTGGATAACGAGTTAATTTTGCGACAGTTTGAAGAAATTGAAAAAAAAGTTGTGGGATTAGTTGATATTTGCAAGTCACATGAAGCGGCTAATACAGAACTTAGAAAAACTATTGAAAGATTGGAACGGGAGCTTCAAAGTAAGGTTGAGGCGGAAGAGAGTTATTTAGAAGAAAGGGATTTGGTGAGGTCAAAGGTTGATGGTTTGTTGGTCAAATTAAGTACTATCATAGAATCTTAACACCAGCAGCCAATAAGATGAGACCTTTGAAAAATGCTTCTGCCAGAGTATTTTGGCGGATTCAAGTTCAAGAAAGAAGATCAGCCTCATACGGATTAATCAGAGTCATACGTTGAGTATTCGAAACTTAAAATTTGAGGCTGACTCTGGCATGCAGTGACACGCAGTGAAGCATCAGCGCTCAATTGGGCAAAAAAGGGGGCGCAAAGGTCTCAAGATATGGTTATTGGAAAGGAAGAATTCTTATTCATTGGAACAATTAGTTACGATAGAGCTATTTGGGCAGCCTTATACATTTAAATCTGAATCAGAAATGACAGAGGCAAAAGAGGTTGCTGCATTACTGGTAAAAGAGGTGGCCAGAGTTGAAACCCAGCAATCAGGCAAAGCGTCTGATATTACGAGACTGGCGATATTGATTTCAGCCGCTCTAAACATTGCTAATGAAAATTTTGAGCTAAAAAGGAATTATTCGGATTTATTACAGGAGCTTTCTGAACGTTCAGAAAATTTAATACGTACATTAAGTGCTAATATGCAATAATATTAGCGGCTGTCAGGTTGCAACCAAATGAATAAGTGGATCGCTTTAAAGGCATGGCCCCTGCCGTGTTCGTAATTAGAAGATGTTCTTTGACCCAACATTCATATTTAAGGGAGCTTTCACTGGTTTTGGTGAGCAGGTTCTGCTTGTACAGAAAAGCCTAAAGAAACTATAAGGCGCCCACTTTGAGCCTTGGCTCAAAGACCTTCTAAAACGGCTATTTGGCGGGGGCCTTCCTTGTTAAATTATAAATAGGATGTTAGTTTTAAATAAAGAGTATATTTTTAATCCAATTCAGCCTTTCGAATATATCATCCCAAAACCACCTCATAACAGATTGTTTGATATCTTTGCGAAACACTCCCTTTTGCCCAATTGAACGTTGATGGTTAGCGCTTATGGTTAGCGCTGATGCTTCACTGCGTGTCACTGCGTGTCACTGCGTGTCGTTGTGTGTCAGCGTCAGGTTCAAATTTTAAGCCTCGAAATACTCAATATGTTCAATCGGTTAATTCGCCCGAGGCGAATCGCTTTTCTTGAACTTAAACAAAACTGATGCTCTCGTAAAAAGTCTTGAAATCGTCATGCCGGACT
>JASEIZ010000120.1 GCA_030017395.1 Desulfobacterales bacterium
CCTGATTTCTCAGGATCAACGAGGTTTTTTATTTTTTTGATGGTGAATCAGGGGCAAGATGAGTAGTTATTATCAACCCATAGCAGCTGCCATCTTGAATATGGGGAGGTACATTGAAACAACGAGGCCTCCAATAACAACGCCAAGAAATACCAGCATGAACGGCTCTATCAACGCGGTCATATTTTCAACGGCCTGATCAACCTCGTCATCATAAAAGTCCGCTATCTTTTTCAACATTTCATCCAGCGCTCCTGTAGATTCCCCCACCGATATCATCTGGCATACCATTGACGGGAAAACCCCGCTTTCAGAAAGAGGATCGGCCATTGTGCGGCCTTCGGAAATACCGGAACGAACGTCATATATGGCTGTTTCAATTGTTCTGTTGCCTGCTGTTTTTGCAACAATATTAAGAGCGTCTAAAATTGAAACCCCGCTGCTTAGCATTGTGCTCATTGTACGTGTAAACTTGGAAACAGCGCCCTTGCGCAGCAGCATCCCCATTACCGGCAACCTGAGAAACAGGTCGTCAAGCAGGATCTGCCCTTTATCTGTTTTATAAAACCTTTTGAATGCAAATATTATAAAGACTATGGAAATGATTATATACAGTATGTTACTCTTAATAAATCTGCTCATATTAACAACGATTTGAGTCGGCGCCGGAAGGGCTCCGCCCATTCCTGCAAACATCTCCTCAAATACCGGAATAACAAAAACCATGATTATAGAGACCACGATTGCAGCTATAATCATGGTTACTATCGGATAGGTCATAGCCCCTTTTATTTTGGCTTTAAGCTTTGCCACTTTCTCCATGTAAGCTGAAAGCCGGCTCAAGATGACATCAATGATACCGCCGGTCTCACCCGCTGCAATCATATTCACAAAAAGATCGTCAAACACTTTTGGATACTTTTTTAAAGCATCGGCAAGGGTTTCGCCACCTTCCACACTGTCTTTTATCTTTTTTAACATTTTTTTAAATGTTTTATTGTTCTGTTGTGAATGGAGGATATCAAGGCACTGAATTATAGGAAGACCGGCATCGATCATTGTAGAAAATTGCCTGCAAAAAAGTATGACATCAGCCTGAACAACTTTTGGCTGCATAAAGGCGATATTTTCAAAAATGTCTTTTGGTTTTTCTTTAATCTTTGTGGGAACTATTTTGATTTTATTGAGGTTTATCCGAACAGACTCTTCGCTCAAGGCCTCCATTTCACCTTTTCGGACCCGTTTTTTACCGTCTTTACCTTTCCACAAATATACCGGCATTATTACCTCCACCTCATATAAAGTTGGTTCGCTTCGCTCACAATTGGAACGGTGCTGGAATAATGAGTGTCTGATAAATGGGGCGCTGATTTATTGGTGAAGTTTAGCTTGATCCATTACTCCACCATGAGCGCTATGCTTCACTACCTGTCCATTATTCCAGACTCGAAGTAAAAATATAAGCCTCAGTAACTTTTTGCAAATTGAAGCTCCACGCCGCAAGCAGCGGGTAATGTTCTGCCTGACGGCAGTGCTTCGCAGCGATCGTAAGGAAATTTATAACAAACACCATTATCATAAGCAGCGCCAAACAACAACGGCTTTATATGGTTTTACAATGAACTTGATCTTGATAAACTGGTCTATATGTTATAATTAAGAATCCAAGTAGTCGGGAAGTCAAATAATTCTTTGTTTTATCAAACCGTTAACACCTGACATTTAACACTTATCAAAGACGGGATTTTATAGTGGCAACAATAAACGATAAAAAGCTTACCGTAATAACCACTCATATTAATGCTGATTTTGATGCGTTGGCATCCATGCTTGCCGCTCAGAAGCTATACCCGGGTTCTATTGTTGTTTTGCCGGGCTCATATGAAAAAAATCTAAGAAATTTTTTTATAAAGTCGATGGCATATCTTTTTAATATGGCTGATATAAAAGATATCGACTTTTCAAATATCAAAAAGCTCGTTCTTGTCGATACAAAACAAACAAGCAGAATCGGAAAATTTGCATCCATTTTGAAACAACCTGATTTAGAAGTACATATCTATGATCATCATCCAGCCATGGCAAATGATATTAAAGGAGATTACGAAGTTAATCTCTTAACAGGGGCAACTGTTTCCATCCTCACTGAAATCATCAAGAAAAAAAGAATCGGCTTATCTCCTGATGAAGCAACCATATTGTGCCTCGGAATATATGAAGATACAGGTTCTTTTACTTTTTCTTCCACGACTGAAACCGATTTTGTTGCTGCCGCATTTCTGGTTTCAAGGGGAGCGAATTTGGATATTGTATCAAATCTGATCGATAGAGAGATAAGCGCCGAACAGGTCGGTCTTTTAAACGATATGTTTCAGGCGGCAATGCATCACAATATCAACGGCATCGAAATTGTAACCACATGTGTAACTACCGACGATTATTTGCCTGATTTTTCCTTTGTTGTACATAAAATGGTTAAGATGGAAAATATCCGCGTAATGTTTGCCCTGGCGCTTATGGGAAAGAAGGTTTACATTGTTGCGCGAAGCAGAATGCCGGAGGTCGATGTTGGCACCATACTTACCCCTTTTGGAGGAGGAGGACATTCTTTTGCGGCTTCCGCTACGATCAAGGATAAAACCCTGGCACAGACCGAACATGAATTAATCGAGGAGCTTTATAAAAGCATTAAGCCTAAGAAATGGGCAAAGGATCTTATGTCTTCTCCTCCGATTATGATAGGATCTGATATTTCCTGCAAGGATGCCAACAACTTTCTGACTCGGTATAACGTAAATGCGCTTTTAGTCACGGAAAAATCAGGAGATAAAGGAGATAAAGATGGTAAGAGCGGGCTTGTCGGTTTTATATCACGCCAGATAATTGAGAAAGCCCTTTATCATAAACTGGATTATGTTGAGGTAAAGGAATATATGACAACAGAGATGTCGGTTGTCGGATCTGATGCTGATCTTTCTGAAATTCAGAAAAAAATAATCGAAAACAAGCAACGCCTTCTACCTGTTGTGGATGATGATGTTATCAAAGGTGTTATTACACGCACCGATTTATTAAATGCCCTTGTTCGGCAGGCACAAGACTCAGCTACAGACTCATTAGACCGGCAAACCGAGAAGGTTCACGCCAGGACAAGAAATGTTGTAAAATTTATGAATGAACGTATTTCTGAGCGTTTGATGAATATATTGAAAACATCGGGTGAAACAGCGAGTGAACTCGGTTATAGAGCTTATGTTGTAGGCGGATTTGTTCGCGATCTGTTTTTGTATAGAGCAAACGAGGACATAGATATCGTCATAGAGGGTGACGGCATAGCCTTTGCCAAAAAATATGCTGAAAAATTCAATGCGCGTATTCATGTGTATGAAAAATTCGGCACAGCGGTTATAATCTTTCCTGACGGTTTTAAAATTGATGTGGCTTCCGCCAGAATGGAATATTACAAGTTTCCTGCCGCGCTTCCTACGGTTGAAATGAGCTCAATAAAGTTAGATTTATTTCGAAGAGACTTTACTGTCAATACTCTGGCAATTCATATTAATCAAAATAGATTCGGCGTGTTGATAGATTTTTTCGGAGCGCAAAGGGATATAAAACGGAAAAGTATCAGGGCACTTCATAATTTGAGTTTTGTTGAAGACCCGACCCGGGCATTCCGCGCAATAAGATTTGAGCAGCGTTTTGGTTTCACAATAGGGAAACTAACTTCAGGACTTATTAACAATGCGATAAAAATGGGGTTTTTCAAGCGGCTCAGCGGACGGAGGGTATTTAATGAACTGCGTCAGATTCTTGAAGAAGAAAATCCAGTGCCTGCGGTTAAGGGGCTTTATGATTATAATTTACTTAAGGCAATTCATCCTTCAATAAAGATTAATGAAGACCTTGTTTCATTATTAAATTCCGTTAAAAAGGTATTGTCATGGCATGACTTGCTTTTTCTGGAAGATTTATATATGAAGTGGATCGTTTATTTTCTGGCACTTGTCAGGCATTGTGACGATAAAACATCAGATGAAATCTGCGCGCGGTTTGAACTTTCACCACAATACAAAACCATTATTTGCGAAGAACGTTTTCAGGCCGAAAAATGTCTTCTTGCGCTGGAACGAACCGCATCGGTTAAAGACGGTTTTCTTTACAGGCAAATTTATGGTTTTAAGACAGAGCTGATCTTATATATGATGGCTGTAACAAAGCAAAAAAGGATAAAAAAATCCATATCTCGATACTTTACAAGGTTAAGATATGTTACTACTTCTATCACAGGCAAGCAGTTAATAAAGATGGGTTTTAAGCCGGGACCTATATTCGGGGAAATCATTGAGGCTGCTTTATATGCAAAATTAGACGGCGACCTTAAAACAGCAAACGACGAACTTGTATTCGCGCGCAATTATGTTTCAAAACTTTGATTTAAACCAACTGATTATTAAGATAGCGACACTGCTTTTCGCGGTAACCATCCATGAAGTTGCGCACGGATATGTAGCATACAGGATGGGAGACAATACAGCCTTGTTAGCTGGGAGACTGACTTTAAACCCGATAAAACATCTTGACTTTGTCGGTTCCTTTCTCATGCCGGCTATGCTGTTGCTGTTTTCTTCACCATTTATATTCGGTTATGCAAAGCCGGTTCCGGTTAATTTCACAAGGCTTCGTGATTATCGCAAAGGAACAATTTATGTCTCATCTGCCGGAGTGGTGGCGAATTTAGGTTTGGCGATTATTTGCGGGGTCTTGTTCCGAATCATGCTCGGTCTTGAGCTGTTTCAACATAATGATTTCTTCAGGCCTTATATAACGGAGCTTTTTCTTTTTCTCGGCTACAGCGTAATGATCAACATTGTTCTGGCGGTTTTCAACATGCTGCCGGTTCCGCCTCTGGACGGAAGTCGGGTTCTTGCCATGTTTCTGCCGATAAGCTTGGGGCAGCAGTTCGCGCGTCTTGAACGTTTCGGCATTATAATAATAATGTTCTTGCTTGTTTCAAATTCACTAAGCAGCTTATTTGCCTTCATACCCCAATTAATGAATTTATTGCTTGGAAACGATGGGTTGCGTCTGTTTCTGGTGCTAATAGGAGCTTTTAAATGAACAAAAAAAAACGGATTTTAAGCGGAATGCGTCCGACAGGGCCGCTTCATCTCGGCAATCTGCACGGCGCTCTTGCAAACTGGGTCGAAATGCAAAACCAGTATGAATGCTTTTTCTTCATTGCGGACTGGCATGCCTTAACCAGCGATTATGAAGATACGAGTTTAATTTCAGAATATGTCCGGAATATGATGATAGACTGGCTGAGCGTCAGCCTTTCACCCGACAAAAGCACATTCTTTGTTCAATCGCATATTAAGGAACATGCTGAACTGTTTCTTATCCTTTCAATGATAACTCCTGTTCCGTGGCTTGAACGAAATCCAACCTACAAGGAACAGATCGCCCAGATTAGCAACAAGGATCTTTCCACGCTCGGTTTTTTAGGCTACCCTGTTCTCCAGGCTGCGGATATCATTATGTACAAGGCCGACGGTGTGCCTGTGGGAATTGACCAGGTTCCGCATGTGGAAATTACGCGTGAGATTGCCCGGCGATTCAACCACCTCTATGAAGAAGTATTTCCCGAGCCCCAAGCAATATTAACCAAAACACCCAAAATACTTGGCGCGGATCGCCGCAAAATGAGCAAAAGTTACAATAATGCCATATACTTATCAGACAAGCCTGACATTATAGCTTCCAAGGTCGCCGGCATGATAACCGATCCTCAACGGGCCAGAAAAACCGACGCCGGCAATCCAGGGGTGTGCAATGTTTTTGACTTTCATAAACTATACAGCGGCAGCGAAACTGTAAATAACATAAACAATGAATGCCCCTCGGCTCAAATAGGGTGTGTTGAATGCAAAAAGATAATGTCTCAAAATCTCATAAAGGCTCTTGAGCCTATTAGAGATAAAAGACAATATTATGAGTCCCGGCCTGAACTCGTTGACGAAATTATAGTAAACGGATGCGACAAGGCGAGAAATATAGCGCGGCAGACCATGAAAGAAGTCCGGTCCGCAATGAAAATATCTGATTAAATTGGGGAATTTTAGTGACTATTCAGCCACGGATTCACACAGATGAACACAGACAGGTTTAAATACAAGTAACCCACGGTTCAAAGTAAATCGGTGGATGAACAGTTATTATTTATATATGGAGACTTTTGCAAAACCATCCTTATCTGTCATTTCGACCGCAGGAAGAAATCTTAACAAACTTGAATCATTAAGATTTATGGTCGTTAGCACTCCTCGAAATGACAAAATTGAAGCTCCCCGCCGCAAGCAGCGGGGAATGTTCTGCCTGACGG
>JASEIZ010000121.1 GCA_030017395.1 Desulfobacterales bacterium
CCTGTTCAAGGGCCGCCGGGAATAGAACAGCAACTTCAAGCTCCAGCAACTCATCTCGTTTGTAATGGCATCAGTATCAGGAAAACCCTGAAGAGTCCCTGAACGAACTCGAACGAACTCGGGGACATCCTATATTCCCCAACGCTGGTCAAAAAAAGAAAGATCAAGCTCTCTGTCGATCAAGTGGGATAAGGTGTGTTCAAAGGTGCCGGGAAGTATCTGGTCTTTAAAATAAATGGAAATGAATTTGCCCTGTGCATGGGAGGAAGGTTTGTAACGTGCCAATGCTATACCTCATGTAATGGTTAACCGTTGTTTTAGCTTCCTGTCACAATATGTATAGTTAAAATTATGATAAAAATAAAGACATTAATGAAGTAAATTGACTTTTTCTACAGCTTGAACGGGGAAATCAGCCGCGAGTGTAACGAGTCGGCTGGATTGATTGGTTCGATTAGATCAGAATTCGTCAAAAAAGATGTTTATCCCGTCCTTTACCTTGTCATAGTAGATGATTTGCACCCCGATGCTTTCCGGTAACATCTGCTTCGATTCATACGTCTGCGGTTTGATGCTGACTGGATTGTCGCCAATATAGCCGTCGATCCCCTTTGCTTCTTCTTCAGGAATGGATATCCTGTAGGATTTTCCCGTATGCGCTGCGACACGTTTCAGAATCGCCTCCTGAAATTTCAGGCCGACAAACGTTTTCACGATGACCAGGTCTTTGACCCATGCTCTGATCATTTCTTCATCTATCTTGGTAATTACCTGTTTGAAGTTTTCGATCATCTGTATGATTTTGTTTTTCGCTTTTTCAATCGCTTCGGGATGGCTGCTCAAATACCACTTTTCCCATTCTTCCAGCTTCCTGCCCCGGAATTCCTGAATCAATTCACTCATCTGACCGACAACTTCCGGCCTTGTTCCCCGGGCGTTCTGATTTGCCAGAT
The DNA here is from genome assembly GCA_030017395.1 of Desulfobacterales bacterium. GTDB lineage: Bacteria > Desulfobacterota > Desulfobacteria > Desulfobacterales > ETH-SRB1 > Desulfaltia. Next base: position 954 of record JASEIZ010000121.1, read on the forward strand.
TTATAAGCTGTGTGGCGTATTTAGGAAACGAAACCACGTCGGCATCAAGCAATTGCGTGATTTCCTCATTTCTCATCTTGAGTTTCTTCATGGTCGGATTTCCTCTTTCTGAATCGCTTTGAACTTTTCATAATATCTGAATGGGAAGGTATCATCTAATTGGACCAAATTTGAGCGAAGAAAATGAAGATTGATAAAGGTATTATTTTTCAGATATAAATAAGAAAGCAGCCGGCTGTTTTCATCGTGTTTTGCCTGGTCGAATTTCAGGTAAACACTCTGCCCCTTTAATTTGTCCCAAAGCCACTTCATGGCTTCCGGTTCCTTGCCTGCCTTTGTTTTGATGCCGATCAACCTGACAATCATGTCGTTGTTGAGTTCCATCGTGTTGGGGGCAATCACGCGCTTCAAATGTAAATACTGCTCTTTACCGTTTCCGTTGGCTTCGATTTTTGACCCGAAGGTCATCTTTCTGGGGTCGATCTTCTTGTCGAATCGGACTGGATCGTGAAATATATAGGGCATTTTTTCTATTTCTTGCCGGTAATCGATTGCCGCCCGTGCCGGTTTAACCATCTCAACAGCGGTCTGACTGAAAATATCGGCCTGCTCAGCCCCGATTTTTTTTCTGATTACCGGTAAAAAGGACTCATTGATCTCGTATCCGATCGAGTGCCTTTGAAGACGCTTTGCCGCCAGGGAGGTCGTGCCACTTCCCATGAAGGGATCAAGAACCGTTTCTCCGACAAAGCTGAACATCCTGATCAGCCGCCTGGGAAGCTCTTCAGGAAACATGGCCAGATGCTTATCTTGTTTCTCTCCGGGAAAATTCCAGTGCCCGGCGAAGTATTCGTTCCATTCTTCTACAGACAACTTGGACTGCTCTTTCACCGCTTTGTTGACCGAAGGGGGCATCCCGGGTTTTTTAAAGAGCAGGATAAATTCGTAATCGATCTTGATAATTCCATTTCGCGGATAGGGGTACGACCCCATAATCGTAGCGCCGCCCGTCGTGTTACAAGTCGTCACCTTCTGCCAGATAATGGCCCCCATATAATCGAATCCTATGGATTCACAGAACTTAATTATCTCGGTTCTGATGGGAATGACTTTATAGCGACCGTAATAAACAGACCTGGCAAACTGGTCTCCGATATTGATGCACAGGCGGCACCCGCTCTGCAGAACGCGACGGCATTCTTTCCATACGAGGTTTAGGTTGTTGATGTATTCTTCATAAGTATCATGAAAACCAATCTGTTGGACATTGTCGTAGTCCTTGAGTTGCCAGTATGGCGGTGACGTAACAACAAGATGGACGGATTCATCAGAAACTTCCCGCATGGAACGAGAATCAGCTATAAAAATCTTGTGCTTATTCATGCCGTCTTTATACTCTATATGATTTGTCTATTCAATATTGAACGATTTGCATAACCTGCGCGGGCAACTACCTTTTCCAAAACCAAACCAGGCTTAATCCGTGTCAGGTTGATGCTTTTGTTAGAGCTGTTTTAATCCTATTAAAATCTTTTTCATTTATTTTGGCAGAATTAATAAAGTCTTCAACGGAACTACCATAATAATTAGGATGGTCATCGGGAAAAAGAACATATACATGGACATTTTTTAATCGTTCAGTATCCTTTAAGTGTTTTTCCAATTTGGATGAAGCAATATTGCATCCACTAAGAATTATTATGTGATAATGTAACACACCATCAGCTTTCACCTGAAATTTTTGTTTTGTGATACCATCTGTTGCTGAAAAAGTAACACTTCTGAACTGTTCTATGATTTTTTGCTTCTCATGACAGAATTTCGTAAATCCATCTCTGTTCCAACCAAGATCGGTCTTAATATCGAAAACGTGAGTTATCACGCCATTCTTTACAACTGATATGTCAGGATATAGCCTCTTTTTTCTATAATTTAAAGGTTGATGAACTAAGAAACTGCAATCCTCGGTCAAATTTAGGCTTAGGAAAAAAGTAAATAAATCTTCTACCTGTGAAGCTATCGAGTGGCTTTTTCCACGCCTAATACAAGGATGGTAATATATTGGTTTTCTTGCATTTATATACAAATATACGAGTTGTCTAAACAACTCCCGTGCGTCCATTTTCGATATATATGCTTTCATAGCTCTAACGACAAAGCTCACTGGCGGGGATGCAGCACAGCGGAATCCCCGTCCAGTGGAGCGTCTGGTTAGGCGGTGTTTTGCCTTTGTTCATCTGTTGAGCAGGGACTTGATAGCACGCAAGAAACTCTCCGCAGCCTGAATCGCCCGCTCCGCTTGTGGCTGAGACACATGTGCTGTGCCCCCATAATCCCCAACATTGCGTATTTCAAAAAGCCAGTTCAAATCCTTGCCCTGTTCCTTGCTCAATTTCCCCGTCTTGACAAATCGCTGATGAATCGAAGCAATGATCCCGCTATGCTTGCTGAAATCCAAACCCCCGTTGAGCAAAACCGCTGTGGCTCCGTAAAAGGCTGCATAATACGCACGCGACGCTGCAAAATCGTGGTAGCCTTTGACAGCCAGGTCTTTAGCCGCTTGGATAGATTGCTCTGCTCGTTCAAGATTGGCGGCAATTTCCTGCTCGTATTCTGACGTCATACCAGTATTCCTTCCCGTTTTGCGTTTCGATAGAGTTGAATACTTCCGCTCTCAAATTCATCCGGAGGAACGGGTTTGGCAGAAATAAGCTGCTCTGACTCTAATTGGATGGGATACAGCACATCTATAACTTGACGCAGTTCTGAAAAATAGTCGAAGGGTTTGCTTAACAAAACGAGCAAATCAATGTCACTCATTGAGTCAGCTTGGTTGCGTGCTACAGACCCATACAGAATCAGACCCTTGAGCTGAGAACCATAATGGCTTTCAAGAGCCGCTTTGCATTTTCTTACCACTTCACTTATTGTTGCCATTTGAATTACCCTCTTTCAATTCGTGTGCGCGCCCAACGGTTTCGGGCTTTGCGAAGTGCGAAACATTTGGGCAAGCGGAGTGAGCCGCAAAGCCCGTGTTAGGCGATGCGGCGGCATTTTGTTTTGAAGCCTTACGGCTCACTGTCGCCATCATTTCGTTACTCGACGTAGATAGTCTCGAATTTCCTCTTTATACCAGAAAATTCTATCAAAATATCTGTACTTCCTTTTTTCAAAGCCTTAATGGTTACTGTGGGGCCTATCGTTGGCGTAATCTCCACAACCCCGGGGTTAGTTGGTGACCAAGTAGGACCTATCCCTATATCATTATCCTTTTGGTCACGACCCATTGCAGTAAGCACGATTGATCCGCCCACATTAATCGTAGGTAACATCGCCTCACCACGTGCTTTACCAACCTGACCTGGCAGAAGTTCCCCATTAAATACCATAATCTTCGCTAAAGGTCCTGTAACAGGAATACCTGTTTCCTGTCTTACCTTTTGAGCAATGTCTGCACAACCACCTAATAATGCGATTGTAACCAGTGCCACCATCATTGTTCCGATTCTTCCTTTCATCTCATTCATGACTTACCTCCATTCTTTTTTTGCCGGCGTTTCGCCTTACGCCCAGCATGTGCGGTTGCCGAAACGCGCAGCGTGCAGGCAATCCGAACCATGCTGTTGTTAAATGTTTCACTTCTTCCTTATGAATCGGTGCAACTTCTTGCATGTCGCATCAAATGCCTTCATTTCAGATTCTGAATCAAGATGCCTGCAATAAGGTCCACCCTGGTCGTCTACTGAGGTGTCGATCAACTCCAATGCAGTTCTATTTCTCTGCTCTGGATCGAAATTGATTTCCCGGATGATTTCGCCCCCAAGTAGCCACAGATTATTGGCATGGCGACGAATGGTCGAAGGTGCCAATTCGTTTTCGATGAGTGACTCTAAGAATGATTTTAGAATCGATGTTATTTCTTGTCCTTTCACGACGTCGTCATCGTCGATTGCCCAACTGGACGGCCACTCTGACAACTTCTCGAGCACCCGAGATCTGTTCTTCATCGTCCTTCACATTTAACGCTTAAAATAACCAGCCGGCGAGCTTTTCAGCCGGTCTGGTTCATTTTGTTGTTAGCCATCCTATTCTTTAAATAAAGATAATTGATTGGCATATTGCTTAATCCGGTTTTCAGATAGTTTTATGTACGCATGATCAATATCATAGCCTACATAGTTTCTTTTGTCTTTAATAGCTGAAAGGCAGGCAGTACCACTACCAACAAAAGGATCTAAAACAACATCATCCTTGAAAGTATATAGCTGGATAAGTCGATGGGGAAGTTCTTCAGGAAATGGAGCGGGATGTCCGATTTGTTTTGCTGACACAGCAGGAAAGGTCCAAACACTTTTTGTCCACTCTAAAAACTCTTCTTTTTTTATCGTTGCTTCCTTACCCATTCTTTTTCTCGAAAAAGTTTCTTTAGAAAAAATAAGGATATATTCATGAATGTCCCTTAAAACAGGATTTGCGGCTGAAAGCCAGCTTCCCCATGCAGTTGAAGGACTTGCGCTTGAAGCCTTGTTCCATATTATTTCACCACGCATAAGATAGCCGATTTCCTGCATGCCATCTATAATGTAACTATGAAGAGGAATGTAAGGTTTTCTACCAAGGTTGGCTACATTGACACATGCACGACCGCCGGGCACCAAAACACGATATGTTTCTCGCCAAACAGTATTTAGTAAATTCAAATATTCCTTCAAGCTCAAATCATCATCATATTCCTTTGAAACGTTATATGGAGGTGATGTAACCATTAAATGAACACTATTATCAGGTAGTTCGTCCATTTTTTCGCTGGATTTGCAGAAAATTTTGTTAATGTTCTTTTCAGGGATTTTGTTCTCGATGTGTTTCACATTTTTTCCTGAATCTAAACCTTCATATAGCCTGCTTTTATAAAATTTAGTGGAATCGTGGTTTATCCGACCGGGAGTTCCAAATGAACTTGTCTCAGTGCCAGCTCTTTTTTGTCTATACTTTCCGTTTGCCATTTTAATTCCTTATAAGTGATAAGAATTTTTCAGCTTTTTTTTCATAGCTGGGTTCTCTGTTTGCAATCTCAATAATTTCCCCCAATTCTTTTTTGGATTTCATGCTGGAAAAGAACTCCCGCTTTTCAGAGAGCAAGGTTTCAAGGTTTTGTTTTAGTTCCTCATATGAATCCATCCTCATAAAACCTTTATCCTGTGACTGTTTTATATTTTCACCATTATTATCTAATGGATTCGGATTAACTGACCAAAATCCTTGTATTATTCCAGAATTATAGAGATGATCAACCTTTGAACTGTAGCTTAGTACACGCTGGCATAAATACGATGACGTATTTTAGTTGCATTTATCACTAACAT
>JASEIZ010000122.1 GCA_030017395.1 Desulfobacterales bacterium
GATGCCGGATCAAGTCCGGCATGACGATTTCGGGACTTTTTACGAGTTCATCAATTTTAAATATTGAATGTTGAATACAATTCCATTAAATCAAGAAAATTCGAAGGCACACACAGCGATTTTTTTTTACCACGAAGAGCACGAATGAAGCGAAAATAAAGAAAAAATCCTTCGTGTTCGTGGTGATTAATAATAAAATTACCTAAGTTAATAACGTTGATTGGTAGTCAATAAAATAGCAATGCAATTAAAAAGCCGTTCCCATGGTAAATTCCCATCTTCCGCCCCTGTTTTCTCCTTCTTTTGGATCAAGAATATATCCGTTCTCAAGTCTGATGGGCCCTAAGGGCGAATACCACCTGAAGCCGTATCCGGCGCTCTCACGCAGGTCGCCCAAATCAATATTTTCTCCGTAGCTGTACACATCTCCGGCATCATAAAAAATAACGCCGACAATGCCCGCTTTTTTGAGCAAAGGAATTATATATTCAACATTAAACTGGACAAACTTATTTCCTCCGATCTTGTCGCCATTCTCATCTATAGGGCTTATATCACGCCAGTCAAAACCGCGCAGTGAATTCATGCCGCCAAGGTAAAACTTGTCGTAATCAAAAAGTTTCTTGTTGGAATTTTTGTTGACATAACCTGTTTCGGCATGCAGGAAACCCACAGTATCCTTAAATAATGGAAAATACCATCCTGTTTCAGCCATATATTTTGTAAAACCTATTTCTCCGCCAATACCTGCATATTGCACGCTCACACCGTGATACGATCCCTTTGTAGGGTTAAAAAGCCTGTCTCTTGAATCATATCTCAAAGCGGTCGATACGCTGCTTTTTGTATTTTCTCCTTTCGACTCCTTGACAAGATCTGAAGCATAGGTCTCATCTATGTTTTTTATGTCGCTTATGTCAAAAGCATAGGATAAATACAAGCGGGTAAAATCAAAAACCGGATATCCGAATCTAAAGCCGATCCCCCTGCTATACTTGTCATAGGTATCATAATCCATTTGCCAGTCGTAAAGATCAACGCCTGCCGACAGAGGAATATCAAAGAGCCACGGTTCGGTAAAACTTAAGGTGTACCTTGTTGTCTTGCCTCCAAGCTGTGCCTTTAATTGAAGGGTCTGCCCCCGTCCAAAAAGATTCTTCTGGGCAACAGCTGCCACGGCAAAGAAATTCTCGACATTACTGTAACCACCTCCAAAGCTGAACATGCCGGTTGGCTTTTCAGTAACATCCACATTCAAAACCATATTGTCGTCGGAGCTTCCCTTTGAAGTATTAATCTTTATGTCTTCAAAATATTCAAGCCGGTACAGGTCGCGCACCCCTCGTTTTAATCTCTTACCGCTGTAAAGCTCCTGTTCATATACCTTAAGCTGACGGCGGATAACCTTATCTCTGGTTTTTGTATTGCCGCTGATAATAATTTTTTCAAAATACACCTGTTTGCCCTTGCCAATGGTGTATGTGATGTTGACCTGTAATTTTTCCAGGTTTTCCTCTACACGGGGGAATATCTCAGCATATGCATATCCTTCGTCAGAATAAACATCGGTAAGTACAAGCACGTCGTTTCTAACGACTTCACGATTATAAAATTTTTCCTTGGTAATTTTAAGATTTTTCTCCAAATCCTCTTTGGGTAATATTATGTCGCCTGCAATATCGACATTTCCGACCATAAACTGCGGTCCTTCAAAAATCTTTATTGTAATATCAATCCAATTGTCTTTGTATTCAACATGCGGTTCTCCAACTCTGGCCTGAATATAACCATTATTATAATAAAAAGATGAAAGCATGGCGATATCCTGGCTCAGGTCTTCCTTATTAAGCTCCCCCGACGATGTCAGCCATGAAAAAAAACCTTTTTCAGACGACTTCATCATCCCTTTCAGCTTTTTGCTGGAATATCTTTTATTTCCTTCAAATATTATCCTTTTTATCCTTACCTTTTTACCCTCTTCAACAACAAATTCAAGATCAGCCTGATTATGTTCAAGCTCATGTATATTGTAGGTCACTTTTACATTATGATAATTTTTATTTTTATATAACTCCTCTATCCGTTCAATATTACTGCGCACATTGAATATGTTCAGAATCGAGCCTGTCTTGATGTTTAAATTTTCCATTATATTTTCACCGTCAAGCACAGTGTTGCCTTTTATCCGAATTGCCCTGATGGTCGGTTTTTCTTTTACCCCGAAGGTAATTATCTTTCCTTTTGGCCCATCATCCGCCTCGATTCTTACATCATCGAAATATCCCATTGAAAATATTGATTTAAGATCTTTGGCAAGATTTTTTGCAAGAAAGACATCTCCAGGCAAAGTTTCTATGACTTTTTTAATTGCATCCACTTCTATACGCTTGTTGCCTGCTATAAGTATTTCCGATATCTTTTCCCTCTTAAAAAGCTTTATGCCAAGCTCGCCGGCAAGCCCATTTACGGATCCAAGGAGATTTTCCATCCCTTTCCCCTCAACATAGAAAAGCTTTGGGGGGCTTTGCCCAAAAGATTCAACCATCTTAGCATCCAGGCTGAATTTTTGCCCTATCCGTGTAAAACTTCCCCAAACAACATAGTCGGCGCCGTTTTTTACACCGATATTCCTGATTGCATCCATGCCTGCGACGGTCTTTTCGCCCGGATAATCGGGCAAGCCGGAAATAGATTCTATAACGATTACATCGGCTCCATCCTCTTTAAGGCGCTTTTTGATTACATCAGGAATTTCAGCTTTAAGATATGAAAGATCCTCTTGCGAATATGTTTCAAAAGGCAGTATGACAATGCTCACCGATTTTTGAGAATGTGCGGCATTTGGCAAAAGAAAAATCGTTGTAATTATTAGAAGGCTTAAAAGTCTATACATACTAAAACACCTCAATTAAGTAGTAACCGTTCACAGGTTCACGGTTACGTTTTTACCAGTTGCCCGTCGATGATTGTTACAATATGCGACATATACGATGCGAGATCCATGTTGTGTGTAACCACAACCAGTGTCATGCATAATTCATCGTTTAATTCCATAAGCAGATCGTGAACCTGGTTTTTGTTTTTTTCATCAAGATTGCCTGTGGGTTCATCTGCTAAAAGAATAATCGGCTTCATGACCAGGGCTCTTGCCAGGGCGACCCGTTGCTGTTCTCCACCTGAAAGTTTATTTACCCTGTATGACAGTCTGTCTTTAAGCCCCACCCTTACAAGAATCGCCTCTGCGGCCTCTCTTGCCTCTTTCTTGCTTAACCCTTTTATAAGAGCCGGCATCATCGTGTTTTCTATGGCACTGAATTCAGGAAGCAAGTGATGAAACTGAAAAACAAAACCTATGGATTCGTTTCGAAACTTTGCAAGCTTTTCATCATCAAAAAGCAGGACATTTTTGTCTTGAAAAAGCAATGTTCCGCTGTCCGGCAGGTCAAGAGTGCCAAGTATATGCAGAAGTGTGGATTTGCCGATACCGGAAGCTCCTACAATGGATATTGTTTCTCCTGCATCCAAATCAAGGTTAACGGATTTTAATATTTCAACCCTTATGCCGTTGTGGTTGAAACTCTTGCTTAAATCTCTAACACTTATTAAATGAGACTGCCTGCCTGTTTGATTGTCAACCATAGCGGATTGCCTCAACAGGGTTAAGCTTTGAGGCCTTACGCGCCGGATAAAGTGTCGCCAGATAACAGATTATCATGGCGGCAGATACGATAACAAAAACATCTAATGCCTCAAGTTTTACAGGCAGGGTAGTAAAATAATACACATCGCCCGGAAGCTTGATGAATTTGTAGCGCTCAAGCAACATACATCCTGTCAGCCCAAAACACATCCCTAAAACTGTGCCTGCTGAGCCGACAATCATCCCTTTGAATACAAAAATTCTTCTAATGCTCTTATCGGTTGCGCCCATGGCCTTTAAAATTGCGATATCCTTTGTTTTTCCCATAACCATCATAATAAGTGAGCTTGCGATGTTAAAGGCCGCGACAAGAACGATAAGAGTCAAAATAATAAACATAGCCTTTTTTTCGAGTTTAAGCGCGGAAAAAAGGTTGCGATTCATCTGCATCCAGTCCCTTGCCCAATATGACCCTGTTTTATATTTTTGGTTAAGGTTTGCCGTAATATTTCTCGCTATATTATCTGCTTGGTAAATATCATTTACACGAACACCAATATTGGTTACCGCCTCTCCAATATGCAGGATAGATTGTGCATCTTTTATGTGTACATAAGCAAGAGATGTATCATATTCATACATCCCTGATTCAAAAAGGCCTGTTACCCTGAATCGTTTCATTGCAGGTATATACCCAACAGGAGCAATCATGCCACGCGGTGAAATCAGATAAATAATATCGTTTTCCATTACACCTAAATTCCTGGCAAGCTCCCGGCCTAAAATAATCCCCGGCACAAAGACGGATGTGCCTACATTCTGATTTTTTGTTAATCTTTGTTCCAGAAAAGTTTTGTCAAGACTTTTTATTGCCTGGCCTGCGGATCCCGGTTCTATCCCTCTTAAAACAGCCCCTGATACCCGGGATGACGAACGAAGCATAATCTGGCTGAAAACATAGGGTGAGGCTGTTTTCACTCCGTCTATTTTTTCAATGTCTTTGATTATCCGGTGATAATCTGTAAAGGCACTGTCGTAACGCATTATCATAACATGCGATTCAACGCCAAGGATGCGGGATCTGAATTCAGACTCCGCGCCTGACATAACGGCAATTACTATAATAAGGGCCATGACGCCTATAGTAATGCCTGCTATGGAAAGAATTGTAATTAATGAAATGAAGGTTTGTTTTACCCTCAGATAGCGGTTGCCTATGAAATATTCAAAAGTCATAATTAAATAATAGTGTCATTTTTCTCGCTTTTCATGAGCGGGAAAAGAATAACCTCACGTATGGAAGCAGAATCGGTAAAAATCATCGCAAGCCTGTCTATTCCTATCCCTTCGCCGGCAGTTGGAGGCATTCCGTATTCCAATGCTCTGATATAATCTTCATCCATATAATGGGCATCTTCATCTCCTGCTTCCCTGTCCGCAACTTGTTGAAGAAAACGTTTTTTCTGGTCTTCAGGATCATTAAGCTCGGAAAATCCATTGGCGAGTTCATGCCCGGCGATAAAAAGTTCAAAGCGGTCGGTTAGTGTGGGATCATCGTCGCTTTTCCTGGAAAGCGGGGAAATTTCAACCGGATATCCGGTAATATATGTGGGTTGAATCAGCTTTGGTTCCACTAAAATATCAAACAGTTTTGCAATAATTTTTCCTAAACGAACGTTTTTTGCTCCTGTTTTTTGTGTTATGTTGATGTTTTTTAAGGAGGCAAAATCAAGCAGTTTTTCCTTATCATCAAGCAGGCGGGGATCAATGCCTCCAATTTCCTCCATAGCCTTAAGTAAAGTCATACGACGCCACTTGCGCCCCAAATCGATACTATTTCCATTGTATTTTATTATTGCGGAGCCTGTAACATTTATAGCCGCAACCCTTAACATTTCTTCGGTCAAATCCATCAAATCGGTATAAGTAGCATATGCCTGGTAAAACTCAAGCATGGTAAACTCAGGATTATGCCGTGTTGAAACCCCCTCATTTCTGAAATTTCTGTTAAGCTCAAAAACCTTTTCAAAGCCGCCTATGACAAGACGCTTTAAATACAGCTCAGGCGCAATACGTAAAAACAGATTCATCCCCAGAGCATTATGGTATGTTTTAAACGGTGTGGCTTCCGCGCCCCCAGGGATTGGTTGCATCATGGGAGTCTCTACTTCGAGGAAATCACGCCTAAGAAGAAATGTGCGTATTTCCTGAACGATTTTGCTGCGTTTCACAAATATATCACGCACATTCGAATTCATTATCAAATCAATGTAGCGCCGGCGATAACGTTTTTCAGGATCTTTAAGCCCATGAAACTTCTCCGGAAGAGGTCTTATTGCCTTGCAAACAAGTTTTATTTCATTGGCCAGTTGAGTCCACTCTCCTGTTTTAGTCTTAAACATTCCTCCTTTTATGCCGATAAAATCCCCGATATCGAGCTGTTTAAACAGAGAAAATGCTTCGTCGCCAATACGGTCTTTTCTAATATATGCCTGAAGCTGCCCCGTGTGATCCCTGAATCTTATAAAAGCGGCTTTGCCGAATCGGTTTATTGCCATCATACGTCCTGCAAGAGCAAAAACAGGAGCATTTTCCGTGATGGAATCTGGCGTTTTTTCTATCTCTTTG
>JASEIZ010000123.1 GCA_030017395.1 Desulfobacterales bacterium
GGCTTTCGCCGGAATGACGAAAAATGGTGTTTTTCGACTTTTTACGAATTCATCATACTTTATTTGAAAATCAAATTGTCATGCCGCAAACAACCAGCAGGGAAAACAGCGCTGAAAAAACAAGCAAAGGATTTTATCGATGGATATAGAAGAAAATTCATACCTTCCGGAACGTTTGTCGGGCTTGGAAGAACTGGCCTCAAACCTCTGGTGGAGCTGGCAGCCTAAAGCCAGAATGCTCTTCAAGTCGCTGGACCGGCAGATATGGAAAGAAAGCCGGCACAATCCTGTAAAGGTTCTTAAAGAGCTTCCAGGAAAGGTTTTCGATTCAGCGGCTAAAGATAAAGATTACCTGCGGCACTATGATATAGTTCTTTCAAAATTCCATAAAGAAATCAAAGCAGACAAATGTTTACTGTTTGAGGAAATTAATCAAGCCGAGATGCATTCCATCGCATATTTTTCGGCGGAGTACGGCTTACATCATTCACTGCCTTTCTATGCCGGCGGATTAGGGTTTTTAGCCGGAGATTTCATAAAGGAATGCAGTGATTTAAAGATTCCTCTGGTAGCTGTGGGTTTTATGTACCCTGAAGGCTATCTGAAACAACAAATCCGCGAAGACGGCTGGCAGGAGAATATAAAACAACCGCTTGACAGGGATACCGCGTCAATTTTCAGAGTGCTGGATAAAAACGGAAACCAGCTTATAGTTAAAGTGCCTTTAATCGAGCCGCCTATTCATGTGGCTGTATGGAAAATAGCTGTAGGCGGGGTATCTCTCTATCTGATGGATACGGATATCGAGATCAATGATCCATGGAACCGTGGAATATCAGCGCGTCTTTATAGTGGTGATATCGAACAGCGGCTACGGCAGGAAATAGTACTTGGCATAGGCGGATCAGAAGTTTTAGAAAAACTTGACATTAAGCATTCAATATTGCATCTAAACGAAGGGCATGCCGCCTTTGCCCTGCTGGAAAGGATAAGAGGCAGAGTTCTGGAAGGGGTGAATTATGGCGAAGCATCTCAATATGTCAAAAAAACCGCTGTTTTCACCTCTCATACACCGGTTGTTGCCGGGCATGATATATTCCCCTTTCAAATGATCGAAAAATACTTTAATTCCTATTGGCCTTCCCTTGGACTTGATCGCGACTCGTTCCTTAAGCTCGGTGTTCATCCTGAAAATCCCAATGCCGGTTTTAACATGACCGCGTTTGCTTTAAGAATGTCTGAATTTCGTAATGGAGTCAGTAAAAAACATGGGGAAGTTACCCGAAAGATGTGGCATAGTCTCTGGCCGGACCTGCCTGAAAACGAGGTTCCGATTGACTATATTACCAACGGGATACATATTCCCACATGGATCGAACCCAAAATGAAGCTTCTTTTCAATAAATATTTGGGACACGATTGGGTAGATGATGTTGATAATCCTCTAATCTGGGAATTGATCGATGAAATCCCGGACGATGAGTTGTGGAAAACCCACTTCTGGTTGAAAGTAAAGTTAATCAACACTATAAGAGAAAGAGCTCGTCAACGCTGGGTAAACAATCGAAGAAGCACTTCAAATATTTTAGGCATGGGTACGCTGCTTGATCCATCGGTGTTGACAATTGGTTTTGCCCGCAGATTCGCGACTTATAAGCGTGCCGATCTGATTTTTTATGATCTGGAAAGGTTGAAAAAACTCTTAAACGATAGATGGCGACCAATTCAGATAATATTTGCAGGCAAAGCCCATCCCGCAGATGACCCCGGAAAAAGAATACTGCAAAAGATATATAATTTTGCGCGCGATCCTGTTATGTGTGGAAGAATTGCTTTTGTTGAAGACTATGAAGAACAATTCGCCCAGTATATGGTTCACGGTGTTGATGTCTGGTTGAACAACCCCCTGCCACCCATGGAGGCCTGCGGAACCAGCGGCATGAAAGCGGCTTTAAACGGTGTCCCTCACCTAAGTATAATGGATGGGTGGTGGATAGAAGGTTATGACGGGGAAAACGGCTGGATTTTTGCTCATGAAGAATCGGAAAACGATACGGACAAAGCTGATGCCGAGTCGATTTACCGGATTCTGGAAGAAAAAGTAATACCATGTTATTACAAGTTTTCAGATGATGGAACCCCTGACGACTGGGTGAAAGTAATGAAACGCTCCATCAAGAGTAATGCAGCGAAATTTTCTTCAAGAAGAATGGTAAAAGAATATATCCAAAAATTTTATATCAAAGAATTAAAAGAAGCACAGGAGAGAAAACTCGGGGGAACTCTATTAAAAAGCCCCCCTACTACTGCGATAGCAACGAGCAATACACCAAATGCCATTAAATTAGATATTGTTTGATTATTGTTTTTTTGATGTTTTTTATTCTAATTTTAAATCATCAAAGTTTATATGACCCCATCCACCGCCTGAAGCGTCTATGACCCTGATTTGGGCAGTTCTTCCTATGTACTGGGATACATTCCACCTTAATCGTTCCATTGTCTCGGTGCATTTCCCCGTAGCTTGCAAAACAACCTGTCCGTCAATTAAGAGTTCCACCCTTTCAGTTCCGATGTCACATCCGCCGCCAATCAGAAAACTGATTGTTGGTCTGGTTATAGTGAAGGGTTCGGAAGTAAGAGTTCCTTGAGGTCCATCGCCCTGAACCCTTCCGGGAGGATCAAACTGGGTAGAGCGATTCTCGTACCCACCGATCCAGTATTCGCCCTCATGGTGCGAAGGTTGCCCTCGGTGACGTGCTGTGGGATTGTCTCCATAAGTGGGCTGAGTATTAAAGACATCCCCTGTACTTCTCCAGCCGACAAGATTGCCCGATTCAAAATTCCAGTTAATGCCCCCCTCCGATTGAATAACTTCTTCTTCAAAAGAAATACTAAGAATATCGTTTTTGTTTAAGGGAACGTTGACTATGCGACCATCCTTTAAGAAAACTTTCATGTCGCCAAAAGAATAGGTAAAGGCAATAAATGATATTGTTACGGACAGAAGAACAATAAACAACAAGTTAGCTTTTTTTGTCATTTTGAATAACCCTCCCCCCTGAAATCAAAAATATTTTTTAAATTTCATTCCCATTCCGGTAAGAATCATATAGAAAGGAAAAAAGTGTGTCAAGTCAACAAAACGGAAATGTCAGGAACAAATAAAGTGTCCGGAGTTGCAGCACGTAATCTGTCCGGTTAAAATGAGTCGCCAGGAGGCGATTCATGAGACGGACAGAGTTATTACAGGACGCGACACATGGGCTGGAACGTGAAGCGCTTTCATGCGTGGTATCGTCGCGATGGAGATCGGAGGAGTTATATCTGGATTAAAAACACGCTTCAATCGAGAGGATCGGTTTGCAAGGCTGCCAAGAAGGGTGCACGCCGAAAGCGCCGTGAATGTTCTCCTCTTCAGGTATCGGTGCCATTACGTCGGGGTCAAGGTGCGAATCCATCAGTATGCGGACAAATCTATTTGTTGACAACATATTTGTTCCTGACATTTGCTGAATATATTCTTTACGTTTCTTATAATTTCTGCCATAATTTTTTAGTTTCAGGGGATAGAACTCGGGGACAATCCTGTATCCCCCTGTCAAGAAAAAAACAGGTCGCGCTTAACAAAATATGCGATTTGAACTGCGATAGCGAGCGAATACAAAAACAGCAAATTTATTGAAGCTCCCCGCCGCAAGCAGCGGGGAATGCGCTCGCTGTTCACAGCATAGCAGCCGGCCTTGGAGAGCTTTTGAAAAACATCGAGGGTGAAAAGAACCGCATCGATTTAATCCGTTCGTTTATTAATCCGGTCCGTTTTTATCCGGACAAATCTGGTTATTTGTATGTTTATAACTATGATTGTGTAAATATAGCGCATGCCAACCTGAAGCCTCTTGAAGAGAGTGAGAAGTAGCGCAAGAGATTAGGAGAAAATTCACATATGAACGGATACGGGGAGTATCTCGGAATAGGCGGGAAGCGCATGGAAATCGCCCGGCTTGGTCCCGCGTCAAAGGATGCGCCGACGCTTATTTTTTTGCATGAGGGCCTGGGTTGTGTTGACATGTGGCATGACTTTCCGGCAGAATTGTCGGAAGCCACCGGATGCGGAGCGCTGATATACAGTCGTTTCGGTTACGGGCGGTCTGATCCTTGCTTTCTTCCTCGTTCCATTCGCTATGTACACGATGAAGGGCTTAAAGTTTTACCGGAACTGATTAGAGCCACTGGTATTCGCGATTGCATTTTGATCGGACACTCCGATGGCGGTTCAATCGCTATTATATATTCCGGCGGCACACCGGCGATCCCCTTGCGAGGGTTAATTACCGAGGCGGCGCATGTGTTTTGTGAAGAGATAACTATACGTTCGATCCAACAGGCCAGGAAGTCCTATCAAAAAGGCAGGTTACGTCAAAAGCTGGAAAAATATCATGGAGCCAACACGGACTGTGCTTTTTGGGGATGGAACAATACATGGCTGCATCCGGATTTTGTCAATTGGAATATAGAGGAGTATCTGCCGGCAATCAAAAAACCGATGCTTGTTATTCAGGGAGAAAACGACCAATATGGAACTTTGGCGCAGGTAGATGCAATAGCTCGCCAGGCCGGAGCAGGAGCAGAGGTAATGGTGCTTCCGGATTGCGGGCATTCCCCGCACAACGAACAGAAAGCCGCCATATTAAAGGTGATGGCAGATTTTATATCATCTGTATTTGACTAAATTGCTTGGGCCGCTTGAACTGAAAAAGCGAGCGCATTCTCCGCAGATGGTTGAGTTTTGTCTATCGAAACAAAAAAGGACATATAATGCTCGTAAAAGAAATACTTAATTCAGTTAAAACGGCTTTGAGCTTTGAATTCTTTCCTCCCAAAACAGAAGTCGGATTTGACAATATTTTTCAGGCCGTTTCAGATTTAATGGTGCTTAAACCTTCTTATGCAAGTGTTACCTACGGGGCTGGTGGATCAACACGCGATTATACAACCAATCTGGTTGTCCGGATTCAGAAAGAGATGGGTTTAACCGTAATTTCTCATCTGACATGTGTGGGCTCGACAAAAGACGAGATAAAGTCGATTCTTGAGAAAAATGCTGAAAGCGGTATTGAAAACATCCTTGCGCTTCGAGGAGATATCCCAAAGGATGAGACCGTCTGGAAACGTCCCGAAAATGGTTTTGATTATGCCGCAGATCTCGTATCGTTTATAAAGAAGAATTATCCGCACATTTGCATCGGTGTCGCGGGTTTTCCGGAAGGCCACCCATTAACTCCGAACAGGCTCAAGGAGATAGAATATCTTAAGGCTAAAGTCGATGCAGGAGCCGACTACATAATCACTCAACTGTTTTTTGACAATCGGGACTTCTATGATTTTTGTGAGCGATGTGAATTGGCCGGCATTCGTGTCCCTGTTATTGCAGGTATTATACCCTTAACAACCCGCAAAGGAATGATTCGCATGGCACAACTGGCCGAAGGCGCCTGTTTTCCCGCGGGTCTTTTGAGATCTGTTGCACGGGCCAAAAATGATGAATATTTTGAAGAAGTGGGTATTCGCTGGGCGGCAGAGCAGCTGCGTAATCTTATATACAATGATGTTCGTGGGATTCACCTGTATACTCTTAACAGTCCCAGAGCGATTTTTAAAATTTTTAAATCACTTGGTGTCAAAGATGCCTCGCAGTTTTAAGACAGCTCGACAATCTCGGCATTCAGAAAGTCTCTATGAATGTGCAGCAATCCTGCAGAGCCCATACAAGCCGACTTTGGCAGAGTCGCGCTCCCAGGATTTAAAAAAAGCACCCCTTTTTGGTCGACTACGGAAGGTTTGTGAGTATGGCCGCTTATAACAACATTAAAACCGGCAGCCGCAGGATCTATATCAAGCACATATAGATTGTGAAGCACACATACCAATACTTCACCGATTTTGACCACCTCTGTCTCAGCCAGATCTGAAGTCCATGTTCCTTTGTCCATGTTTCCTCGAACTGCAACAACAGGCGCGATTGACTGCAAAGAGGAAAGCAGCTCAGGTTGATCAATGTCTCCTGCATGAATTATCATATCCGTATCTGTAAAGAGCTTGATCGCAGATGAATGCAGAAAACCGTGAGTATCAGAGATAACGCCGACAAGATAATTGTTTTTGTTTGGTAGTTTAATTGACATGATAGTTTTTTTTAGGTTCTTTTCTTGTAATTATTCAGCCACAGATTTACGCTGATCATCACTGATATTTTTTTATTGTAA
>JASEIZ010000124.1 GCA_030017395.1 Desulfobacterales bacterium
AGCGTAAAACCGTTCTTTCAGGATCTGGCCTTCCGGGTAAACTTGCCGACTGCTCCGATAAGGACCCTACTGTATCAGAAATTTTCCTTGTTGAGGGTGATTCGGCAGGAGGTACAGCAAAACAGGGGCGCGATAGGCGCTTCCAGGCAATTCTACCGCTACGTGGTAAAATCCTGAACGTGGAAAAAGCCATGCAACACAAAATATTCGAAAACGAAGAAATTAAGAATATTTTTACTGCATTAGGTGTATCAATTGGAACCGAGGAGGATAGTAAGGCCATTAACCTTACAGGATTACGGTACAACAAGATTATTATCATGACCGATGCCGATGTTGATGGTTCTCACATAAGAACACTTTTGTTGACACTCTTTTATCGGCAGATGCCCAATATAATCGATAAAGGATATTTATATATTGCTCAGCCGCCATTATTTAAGTTGGGCAAAGGAAAACAAGCAGTTTATATTAAGAACGAAACCGAATTTAATGATCATATTTTAAAACGGGCATGTAATAATAAAAGCGTAAAAATCGCAAAAGACGAGAAAATACTGTCTGAACACAACCTTTATCTTTTTTTATGCGATCTTGCAGAATATTTTGAAAACATATCAAAACTTGAGTCTCGCGGTATAAAACAGGATTTTATTGAGTTGTTGATAAGACAAGGGGTTGAAAATATAAAATTTTTAAAAGACAAACAGCAAATGATATATCTCAAAGACCTGTTGTTAAAAGACGGTTATAGTGTTGATGGGCCGATCTGGAATCAAGAAAGAGATATATATGAAATTATGGTTAGCCCTAAAGAGAGTATATATCAGGATGTTTTGACAACAACCATATCATACAGGGAAATAAAACCGGTTAAAATCGGCAGGGGATTTGTGTGTTCGTCGGATTATCAGAGATGTCTTGTTATAGAAAAAAATATATTAAAATTTAATTACCCTCCGTTTTTAGTCTTTAATAATGACAAAACAGGTTCTGATGTTGTTAAAAACAGTAAAAGAGAACTTTTATCCTTTTTAATAGCAGAGGGTAAGAATGGTCTATCTGTTCAGAGATATAAGGGTCTTGGTGAAATGAATCCCGATCAGTTATGGGAGACCACCATGGATCCCAACAACAGAACTTTGCTGCAGATAAAAATCGAAGATATGGTCGAAGCTGATGAAATTTTTACAATTCTGATGGGAGAAGAGGTTGAGCCGCGAAGAGAGTTTATTCAAAATAACGCTCTTAAAGTCAGCGTGCTTGACATATGAAAACGGTTCACGGTTGAAAAAAACAGAAGGTAGAGGAGAAGAGAAATTTATATTTCACGAGAGGTTGTTCCTGAATCCAAAAGGCTTCAATCGTTGCATGGTTCATTGAAAAAACTGTGAACCGTGAACCGACAACCGTGAACGGCTACTAATATGCATATTCATCAAGTAGAAGCGAGAGACTTGCCTGATCTATGGTTTCAGGCAATACACGATATATTTAATCATGGAAGAAGGTTTAAAATTGATCGTGGTTCATATGCCGGACAAACGCGTCTGGAATATGATTTTTTTATTGGTCACGTAAAGCATCCCGGTACACAACCCCTGTTGCCGGATATTCCTCCAGCGTGCGGAATACCAAATCCTGTTGAAGAAGCATATATTTACGGAGGAGAAGGACATAACAGATCATACCTTGAATACCTTATGACCCCGGATAAAGAGATCGGCGAATCATACACTTATGGCGAGAGACTGACAGGCGCTCCGATTACAGGGAACAAGCTTACCTGGTGGAAAGAACGCGACGCAGAGATCATAGATGTTAGAGAGATTGACGGAAAAGCTGTTTTTGAAAAGCAAGGGACTCTTTATATTAATCAGATTGAGTGGGTAATTCAGACATATAAAAAATACGGATACCGTAACAACCAGATGGTGCTCCAGGTTGCGCATCCTTCCGATATTACCTTGCTTGATCCGCCATGTTTACGTTCTATAGATACCAGGATACAGGATGAAACCCTTCATTTTATTATTTATTTTCGTTCATGGGATCTCTGGGGAGGGCTGCCTGCAAACCTGGCAGGGATACAAAATCTGAAAGAGTATATGGCGGCTGAGATAGGGGTACAGGACGGTGAGATGATTGTCGAAAGCAAGGGGCTTCATCTTTATGGTTATGCGGAAGATCTTGCTAAATTAAGATGTATGAAAGGATAGAGCTTGTTTTCACCCACCTTAACCTTCCTGTGGGAGCGGCTGGAAAGCCGCGCCCACAGGTAAAGGGTGTGTGGGAGCGGCTTTCCAGCCGCGCCATGATTTTCGAGGCTAAAAGCCTCTCCCACAAACACCAGCGTACCTCGTTCCCACGCTTCAGCGTGGGAATGCATACTGTTTTAAAAAGAAATAGAATTCGGAGACCTTGGAAACGGTATAACATCCCTGATGTTGGTTACACCGGTTAAAAACATCAAGAAACGCTCAAAACCCAGGCCGAACCCGCTATGATAAACAGAGCCGTATCTTCTGGATTCAATATACCACCAGTAATCCTTTTTTGATAATCCTGTTTCGTCCATCCTTGCTTCAAGAATATCGAGCCGTTCTTCGCGCTGGCTTCCGCCGATTATTTCCCCTATGTTCGGCACAAGAACATCCATTGCAGCAACGGTTTTGTTGTCGTCATTTATTCTCATATAAAACGGCTTTATGTTTTTGGGATAATCGTAGATAATTACAGGATGTTGAAAATAGCGTTCGGTAAGAAACCTTTCATGCTCGGATTGGAGGTCTTTGCCAAAGGCGACTTCAAACTCAAAATTTTGTCCGGATTTACTTAAAATCTCCACAGCCTCTTTGTATGAAAGTCTTGTAAAACCGGACGAGATTAAACTGTCCAGTGTTGTCATAAGGTTTTTGTTCACATATTTTGCAAAAAGTTCCAGATCAGCCCCGCACTCATCTATTACATAGCCTGTCAGGTATTTCAAAAATTCTTCGCTCAAATCCATGGCGTCGTTTAGATCGCTAAATGCCATCTCAGGCTCAACCATCCAGAACTCGGCTACATGCCTGCTTGTGTTTGAATTTTCAGCCCTGAAAGTCGGACCGAACGTATAAACATCACCTAATGCCAGGGCAAACATTTCTGCTGAAAGCTGTCCGGATACCGTCAGGTTTGTTGCAGCGCCGAAAAAATCGAGCGAAAAGTCGGTCTTTCCATCCTTTTTTGGAATATTGTCTAAATCCAGCGTGGTTACCTTAAACAGTTCTCCTGCGCCTTCGCAGTCAGAAGCGGTTAAAACCGGAGTGTGAATATATTGAAAATCTCTGTCTTTAAAAAACTTATGTATAGCAAAGGACAGTTCTGATCTCATGCGAAATACGGCTCCGTATTTATTTGTTCTTGGCCTTAAATGGGCAATGGTTCTTAAAAACTCGTCGGTGTGCCGTTTTTTTTGCAGAGGGAATGTATCAGGGGCAAGACCAAGTATTTCCAGGCTATCCGCCTTTAATTCCCATGTTTGTCCTTTTCCCGGCGATTCTATTAGCGAGCCGGTTACACTTACCGCCGATCCTGTTGAAAGCCTTGTTATTTCTTCATAATTGACAAGAGAGCTGTCTGCAACCACCTGCAAGTTTTTAAGGCTTGACCCGTCGTTAATTTCTAAAAAGGAAAAACCCTTTGAATCACGTCTGGTTCTGATCCATCCCATTGTAGTTACATTGTCTATGGGTTTGTCTGACCGTAAAAGATTTAATATTCTAATGCGTTTCATCTTGTCGGATAATCTCCATTTAAAATTTCATTTTTTACCACAGAGACCTCAGAGAGCACAAAGGTTTTTCTCGTTTCCATGCTCATCCCACACACGCCTACCTTAACCTTCCTGTGGGAGCGGCTTTCCAGCTGTGGGAGCGGCTTTCCAGCCGTGGGAGCGGCTTTCCAGCTGTGGGAGCGGCTTTCCAGCTGTGGGAGCGGCTTTCCAGCCGCGATCGTCACAGTTACAAATCTTTTGAGTTGTAGTTGTAAGTTGGGTTAAGCAAAGCGCAACCCAACAAAAAGCTTAAAGCCGGAGCATTAAATAATCAACAGAAAACCGCCTCTTTATTAATTGACATATTTATTTATAACAAGTAATAATAATACCTGTAAGAATAAGCCGAATACGGAGGATAAAACATGCGTGTAACAACAAAAGGCCAGGTTACAATTCCAATTGAGATCAGGGAAAAAGCAGGTATCCTGCCGAATATGGATGTGGAATTTGAGATTATAAACGACAAGGTGTTCTTGAAAAAGGCAAACAAACAGCCAAAACGAGGCAAGGAGCTTATTAAACAAATGCAGGGCAGAGGCACGGTAAAGATGACCACAGATGAGATCATGGCGTTGACAAGGGAAGAATAGGCTATGGAAATTCTTGTTGACAGCAATGTGATTTTAGATGTTTTTACAAAAGACAAAAAGTGGTTTAAATGGTCATCCACAATTCTTTCCAGGTATGCCGATGATCATATTCTGGTGATTAATCCCATTATATATGCGGAAATATCTGTTCGATTCGATAACATCGAAGACCTTGAAGATGCATTGCCTCATGAATTTTTTTCAAGGCGTCAGCTTCCATGGGAGGCCGCATTTCTTGCGGGCAGGTGTTTTTTGAGATACAGAAAAATGGGCGGCAAAAAACGCTCGCCTTTGCCGGATTTCTATATCGGGGCGCATGCTGCCGTGGCGCAGATGGCGTTGTTAACAAGAGGCGTATCACGATATCGCACATATTTCCCAAAACTAAAGCTTATTTCGCCTGAATAAGGCACAGGTCGCAGATGGATTTTTACCACAGAGCCCACGGAGAACACAGAGAGAACACCTCTTCCCCACGCTCCAGCGTGGGAATGCATACGGATTGTAGGGGCCGTTCCCCGAACAGTAGTTGTAGGTTGGTTTGAGTGGGAGAGGCTTTCAGCCACGATTTTCGAGGCTAAAAGCCTCTCCCACAAATAGCAGTTATCTTAACAGCTTAACACCTGATAAACATGGAGGTTACGGAAAATTGAAACTCAATTATTGGAAAACCCCTTTTGTCATAATTTTTATTGTTATGCTTTTCACTGCAACCCCAGCCCTGTCCTATGTCCCTGACGATCTTGATTTTGTTCCCATGGGCGATGAGCGGGCAACCCCATACACATCTCCTGGACAGACCACCCCTTCAGGCAGGACATACACTGTCCCGTCAATCAATTACAAAATGGTTTATATCCTGCCCGGCACCTTCATGATGGTCAGCCCTTCAAATGAGCCGGAACGCGACAGCGATGAACGTCAGCATGAGGTTACTCTTACAAAAGGTTTTTACATGGGCGTGACAGAGGTAACCCAGGGTCAGTGGAAAGCGATCATGGGAAACAACCCGTCGAGATTCAAAGGAGATAATCTGCCGGTGGAGCAGGTTTCCTGGAACGACTGTCAGGAGTTTATCAGAAATCTGAACCGGCAGGAAGGCGGCGATAAATATCGCCTGCCCACAGAGGCCGAATGGGAGTATGCGTGCAGGGCAGGGACAACAACACCTTTTTACACAGGGAACTGTATTTCTACTGACCAGGCAAACTATAATGGAAATTTTCCAATGCCGGGTTGTTCCAAAGGGAGATATAGAGAAAAGACAATAGATGTGGCGAGTTTTTCGCCCAACGCTTGGGGTCTATATGACATGCACGGCAATGTGTGGGAGTGGTGCCAGAACTGGTATGGTGATTATCCATCCGGCAATGTTACAGACCCTGAGGGGCCATCGAATGGCTCGTACCGGGTGGATCGCGGCGGCAGTTGGCTCAACGACGCGGGGGACTGCCGGTCCGCTGATCGTGGCAGCAGCACCCCGGGCTTCGGGTACGGCAGCCTGGGCTATCGCCTCGCCAGGGCACAGTAAATTTTAGTTTTTTTACCTTTTTACCTTTTGCTGGTCGGTCTGATGATTCCGAAGGATAATCATCAGACCGACCATTTTCCATTTTGGATTTTGCATGTTCAAAATTATCACTATACCATTCGACAAAGACTCAAGAACCTTTCATGAAGATGTTCTCAATAAATCTATCCTGAACAAAAAGATAAAATCATATCATGTAAATTTTTTTCAAGACGGTGAAAACAGCTTTTGGTCGGTTTTTCTTGAATATGATCCCTTAATAGAAAAAACTGCTGAAAAATTGCTGGAAGGTCTCGACAAGCCCCAGAGGATATTGCT
>JASEIZ010000125.1 GCA_030017395.1 Desulfobacterales bacterium
GCAATCTTTTTTTGTCTGCTTCCTGAACATATCAACTTTGGTTTAAGAATCAATCGCCCTGCCACAGACACACACTAACTTTTTATTGGACCCCGGTTGAACGGCCTCATTTATGCGTTTTGTCTCGACGCCGTATATTTCGGCAACATCGCTATCGAGCAAAACACTTTGGGTAGGAAGTTGGGGACGTTCCTTCATATGTTGACATATCGAAAGCTTTGCTGAAACTCATGAATTCGGGGGCAAGCTTTATTTCTTTTTGAGAGGATTCAGTATAATTTTGAGTTTTTAATTTTTAATTTTAAATGAAAAAGGCTTTTGAACCACTAAGGGCAGACTACGGGACAGACAGGATCAACAGGATTTTTTGGATTATTTTTTGGTATTTGAAATTTCCGGAAGAAATTTTAAATGAACAATCGGCTGCGCCGAAAAGAGAAAACTTTGCAAAGAGACCAGTGGGAACGCTGGTGACTGCGGTTTAAGTACCTCGGATTAGAGGGTAACTATCTCATTAATAATACCTATAAGTATATCTAATGCACTGCTCTTTCTAAAACTCTTTACATTATCAACTGCCCCGTCATGCAGATGATCAGGGAAAGAATTAATTTCTGGATGGTGCGGCGCATTATCCCACCGTTTAATTAATTCCCCGGATTTGTTTTGCCAATGGAATCTATACTTGGTTGTATTAATTTGTCCCCTTTCCTCAATGATCCTTTCTGTAAGCTCAACAATCGATCCATCCTTCAGTTTCAAACGGTAACGGTAAAGAGCTATCTTTTCCAAACCGGTATCACGTATATCTCTCCTTATAACATCGATATTAGCCACAGCATCGTTTGCACTGATGAACGCATCGAGATCGTTTAGATAGGTGTTTATCATTTTTTAAGTACGGATTTTAGAGACTTAATTCTTTGTTTATATAAAAGAACATTTTCATACAATCCGACCCATTCGAAATAATCTGCATCGTCACCCAGCGTCCCAGCCTCAAATTTACTGAAAAATTCCTCTGAAGCCATTTGATATTTGGTTTCAAATCTTTCCAGTTCATAACGTATTTGATTTATATTGTTGTTATATTTGGCTATTTGAAATGTAATTAATTTGTCTAAACTGGTATCGAGTTCCTCACTTGCACCAAATGACAATAATATATCTATTTTCTCTCTCGAATTTTCTATTAATTTTTTATTTGTGTTTTTCATGTTGTATCTCACTTTTTATTGTTTGAATGGTCCTAAATTTGTTGACACCTTGGGGAATGTCCGGGACGTTCCTTCATATGTTGATATATCGAAATTTGCATTTGAGGTTCTATGTATATAGGTGTATATAGGGGACGCCCTTTAGTTTTACAGTTTTGAAGGGTTCTACAGTATGCTGGA
Source organism: Desulfobacterales bacterium (assembly GCA_030017395.1). Classification (GTDB taxonomy): domain Bacteria; phylum Desulfobacterota; class Desulfobacteria; order Desulfobacterales; family ETH-SRB1; genus Desulfaltia. The sequence goes on from JASEIZ010000125.1 coordinate 1,398, forward strand.
GACCTGCGGGACGTCCATAAATAAGTAAATAGCTCGCTATCTAATTGATATTTATGCTATTTTAAAACCTCTTTTTTAGACATGATTTACTGGATATTACAGGATAATTTGTTATTTTTTCCCTGCCCGGACGGCAGGCAAAAAGACAATCCGCCAGGGGCGAATCCATGACTGCGTGACATCCTATAATCTTTCAGTCAAGCATAAAGTCTACGTTTTTAATAAACCAACTAATTTAGAAGGAATCCGAGTTTAAGATCGATGAGTTTAAGATAAGTTAAGAGCTGAGCTTCGTGTATCGGGAGCTATTTTAATTCTGCAGCCAGTTGTCTGTCCTTAACCCCTTTACTCTTTTAAAGTGCTTGATGTTGTTGGTTATAAGAACCAAATCTTCAACAATGGCAGTAGATGCCATCAAAATATCGGCATCTTCGATCAGATTTCCTTCTTTCTTCAGGTAGGCATAGATTTCAGCGGCTTTTTTTATCGTATCTTTTGTAATGAATACTAATTCATTTTCCTGTATAAAATTGTCAAATCTGCACAGCTTTTCCTCATTTCCAAGGTCTTTTAGCCCTCTCAGGATTTCGTAATAAGAAATAATATTGATGGTAAGCTTATCAAAAAATTCAAGATAATCTGAGACTCTCTCCACTACTCGCGAATCATTTTTCAGAAAAGCCGTAATGATATTAGTGTCTAAAGTGCATCGTTTCATATCTCTACTTTTCTCTGCCCGAAAAGACTTCTTCTTTCAATGGATTCATCAAGTCGCTTTTGTTCTTCCGCTGTCAAATCGGAAAGTAAGCCTGCGTAAGACAGTATCTTTTTCTTTGAGATCCCTTTTTCCACCTTAACTATTACACGTAGTCTACTTCCTCTATCTATCTTCAGTTTAGCGATGATTTCTTTAGGAATGGAGATGTGTCCATCTTCTAACAATGTTCCAGCATATTCTTCTTGCATACCAGACCTCCTTTTTTACAAAAAAGCTATCATTTGGCAATCCAACTGTCAAGACTGTACACCTGGAAATTTTATGGTGTCCTTCCTAAAGAATGTACGGGACGCTTAGGGGGGACGCTGGTGCTTTTGTTGCTTTATTCAGATTTCACGACCCCTTTTTATCGAACGAAGGACATTTGCCAGTCCTATTCCAACCTGCCCGCCAGTGCCAGGCGTTGGCAGGCGGGGATATCTCGCCACATCAGCCGCTGAATGTCCTGTCTCTTCTACTGCCAAATATGCAATCAATGCCCTCGCCTCAGCAATCTTTTTTTGTCTGCTTCCTGAACATATCAACTTTGGTTTAAGAATCAATCGCCCTGCCACAGACACACACTAACTTTTTATTGGACCCCGGTTGAACGGCCTCATTTATGCGTTTTGTCTCGACGCCGTATATTTCGGCAACATCGCTATCGAGCAAAACACTTTGGGTAGGAAGTTGGGGACGTTCCTTCATATGTTGACATATCGAAAGCTTTGCTGAAACTCATGAATTCGGGGGCAAGCTTTATTTCTTTTTGAGAGGATTCAGTATAATTTTGAGTTTTTAATTTTTAATTTTAAATGGAAAAACGCTCTTGAACCACTAAGGGCAGGCTACGGGACAGACAGGATGAACAGGATTTTTTGGATACATTTTTTAATATCTCTATATTTGTTTTAAGAGCTCAAAATACTCATCCCGACTCATTCCAACAGTTCGCATGTTGTTCTTGATTATATCAATATCAATTTCATCATATTCAGGAATTACAACTGCCCGTTTTGCATTTGGATGAGTCAAAATATGATGAGACCCTTTTTTACGTTTATACCTGCAACCGTAGAGTTGAAAAACCTCCATTTGTACTTTCCAATTAGTAGGCACTATTCTTGGCATTTATGCCACCTGCAATGAATGTTTCTCAAATCCAATCATTTCTGTATTAAGAATGATTGTATTATTTTGCTTTTCATATCCACACTCGGCAAGATATTCATCCAAAGCGCCTATTTGACTCATTTCTTCAAATTGTATTTGGATAACCTCTAAAAGATTGTTCTTGGCTTCTTCGCGAGTTTTTCCCTGGGAGATAAAATCCAATTCAGGGCATTTAGCAATATACCATTTGCCCTTACGCCATACTTCAATGGTTACATTTAGATTCATTTTTAAAAGCCTCCTTTTGAAAAGTCTTGCGGGTACATTGGTTTATTTTGGACAGGATTTACAGGATTTTTTGGATATTTTTTTGAATTTCCGAATGGGGGACGCGAATGGGGGACGTTGTTTCATATTTCCATATCTGCTATCTTTACAGCAACATCCTTCTTATTGTCAAGAATATTTTCACCGCTTTCCACAATTCTGCTCACCGACGAGGGACTCAGCGACAGCGCTTCAGCAACCTCTATCCCCTTATAACCATGATTTCTGACTGCAACTTTTGCAAGAACCGAACGAGCATCAACAATAGGTTTTCTTCGACTCCTTGACTTCAATTGTTCAGATGTCAGATCAAAGGCTTCTGATACAGTATTTATTAAGGCTTTAAGAGATGGCCTTGGACCTGTTTGAGATTCCCATTCCTCTCCGGCTTTACTCAATGCTTCATTCACGAAATACCCACTACCCAGTATCCTCGCATCTCCCGTCTCGCGCGCTTCTTTCTTTCGCCCGAGGAGGCCCGCTTTGTTGCCACCGGCACTTCGGACCAGGCCACCTCCTTGGAATTCAGGCCGTTTTCCTTGCTCGATACCATTCTTAACAAATTGCCGATATCTTCTACGGGCTACCTTAAAGCTTTCGCCAAAATATCGAAGAACATCTTCGATCGTTTTTTCAGCCAAAGACTTTTCTTTTTTGACCCCAGTTAAATGGTCTTCAAATTTAACGGGGCGGGCAGGATTAACCCCAGTACCATCTGCCGGAGCTACCCCAAAGGAATGGCCTTCGGATTCCACATGGCGGGCGGGGCAGGCTGGATTTTCAGAATTCATTCTTGCTTTCTCAGTTTCCAGATGAAACTGAGAAAAACCAATCCGCTTATCAGCGGAGGAAACTTCTTTTTCTAATTTAGGAATTAGAGGATTCTTGCGACGGCCGAGGATGGCGCTGTGACCTGTCCACGGATATTTATCGAGGGCATTCAGATCTTCGACCAGTTTTGCTCTCAGTGGGTTCAAGTGAATATAACGGATTAATTCTAACAGGTAAGGGTCTTCTTCACAGACGATAGATTTATAACGATTCTGGAAAAGATGCCCACTTCGCCTGTGACGAATGTTGAATGTTACTGCATATCCGGTCATAAGTCGGCGCATCACGGTGCTAAGCGGCGTAGTGCCAGTACGTAACAAAATATGGAAGTGGTTCGGGATCAATGCCCATGCATAGCACTGGGTTTGTGTTTGCTCAAGGATCACAGCGAGTCGTTCCAGAAAGGAAGCGCGATCTTTATCGTCCCAAAAGATTTTCCGACGTTCGATTCCCCGGGCCATTACGTGTTGTAGGACACCGGTGGCATCAAGTCTGGCTTGGCGTGGCATAGGGGTACTTCAGCCTTTCGGTTTATCTTCCAATTATCTCCTCCCCTAAAACGCTTTATATTTTCTTTTTTTGGTACTACTGAAAGAACCGTAGGAAGGGACGTTGGTAGTTTTGTATGTTTACGTCCTTTTTTTCAACAGTACCGGGTACTTATCACTAATTGTTTTTCCTCTTACTACTGCCTGTTTGATACTCGCCCGCTTAACCCCCAGGATCCTGGCAACATCTGTCAATTTATGTCCTGTCTCTTCTACTGCCAAATATGTAATCAATGCCCTCGCCTCGGCAATCTTTTTTTGTCTGCTTCCTGAACATATCAACTTTGGTTTAAGAATCAATCGCCCTGCCACAGACACACACTAACTTTTTATTGGACCCCGGTTGAACGGCCTCATTTATGCGTTTTGTCTCGACGCCGTATATTTCGGCAACATCGCTATCGAGCAAAACACTTTGGCCGCGCAGCTCAATAATCAGGTCCTTGAAATTTTCAAATTTTGCTACTGCGCTCATATCAGTATCCCACTGGGGGGACGCTGGGAGACGCTGGGGGACGCTGTCAGGTTTGTAAGGTTATTCACGTTTCTGCCCCAGAAGGGCGTATTCCGCACGAGTTCCGGTGACAATGCAAATTTTACGCATGAATTAGCTGAAAGGTGAAAGCATAGAAGCTGAAAAGGTGAAAAGTCTTTAATCCCAAGGCTATTTCCATCAGACTGGTTTTCAAGCCACTTTTTTTGTCAATACTTTTTCAAGTATTAGATTTTCAGTCGAAATATTGAAAATGTCAGCCAAAGAATACCTGTCCGCAGCGTCCAGTACCTCCAGCCCGATCATCTTCCCGGATTTGTCAAGGTCAATATTTAATCCTTCCTCTATTTCCACTGTTCGATCCACATGTTTTTCCTGCAGCCGAACATACAGGGCATCAATCTCATTATCGTATTCTATTTTCATAGATTATTCTCCTTTTACCATCGCTGTTATGACGGTTACAATCCCGCCTTCCGGCTTATATGTTATCTTTAAATGCCTGCCTCTTAAGATTTAATAGTTAACATAGCCTTAAGATTAACATCTTCAATGGGCGTCGGATATTCCGTATTGCAGTGGAGCACTATCATATCTTTTAATTTCGTTCCGGCCCCTGTAAGCACTTCGAGGGCAGCTTCTATTTCTCCCAAGTCCGCCATGCCCGTGGAAAGAATTATTTTTTTCTTTAGAGCACCGATCTTTCGCAGATACGGGAGATTGGTGATCTCGCCAGATGGTATCTTGAAGATATCGAGGCCGAGTTTATTCAGCA
>JASEIZ010000126.1 GCA_030017395.1 Desulfobacterales bacterium
TCGACAGCAGCAAACAGATTTGCTCCTGAATGAGCCGCCAGGAACCGGCTGAGGATGTCATAAAGATGACACTGTCCCTCAAATGTATCATCGAGTTGAAAGTTTTTCATAACCTGCTGCTTTCTTGAATCCAGAATCACGAAATCAGCATACCCTTTACTGACATCGTTGCCCAAGTAAAATGATTGCATTGGAAAACCTCCTTTTCAGTAAAATAGATGCCAGGAATCATCAGCCTTGTCACTCTACGGTGTCATGCACCAAGTTAATCCCCGACTTAAACCTGGCGGAAGGAAGAGACTAAAATCCGGGCTCGAAGCCCAAGGCACTTACCTTCTCTTCCGCTATGATGACTAGTTTTACCGATAAAAGAAAGCTTTTCATTTTGTATTACTATAAGAGGGCGGGGGACACCCCCCGCACCCCCGTTTTTAATTTTTATTTTTCTTTAACTTTGAACATACAAGACACTCGTAACTTTTTTGATATTACAAATAACACTTCCAGGAGTATATAATGAGATCAATTAAAGACATAGATATTATGAACAAAAAGGTTTTTATCAGGGTCGATTTTAATGTTCCCATGGATAACCTGCAGAATATTATAGACGACACCAGAATTCGGGCTGTTCTTTTCACTTTAAGATATGCTCTGGACAATCAGGCAAAGTTGATCATAGCTTCACACATGGGCAGACCAAAAGGAAAGAAATTGCCTGAACTAAGCCTTAAACCAATAGCAAAACGGCTTGGCAGACTGCTTGGGAAAAATGTGAAGATGGCAAACGACTGTATAGGGCCTGATGTAAAATCCCTTGTATCAGCCATGAAAGCAGGCGATATTCTTCTTCTCGAAAACTTGCGATTCCATAAAGAAGAACAGGAAAATAACGACGAATTTGCCAAAGAGCTTGCTTCGCTTTGCGATGTATATGTAAATAATGCATTTGCCGTATCACATCGTGTCAACGCTTCTGTCGTGGCCATTACAAAATATGCGCCTGTCTGTGTTGCCGGCTTCCTGCTTCAAAGAGAGATCGGTTATTTTTCAAAGATAATGGCGACTCCGAAACGCCCTGTTGTCGCAATCATAGGGGGGGCAAAAGTATCTGACAAGCTTATGGCATTAGATAATATGCTGGATCACGTTGATAAGTTTATCGTCGGCGGAGCCATGGCAAACACATTTTTGAAAAGCAAAGGTTATGGTGTCGGGAAATCGAAAATCGAAGAAGATCTTGTAGGAGCAGCCGGAGCAATAATGAAAAAAGCTGCTAAACGCAAAATTAAGTTCTATCTTCCGGTTGATGCCGTAGTCGCAAGACGCTTTGACCCAAAAGCGCAAACTAAGATAGTGCCTATACAAGAGATCCCTGAAAACTGGATGGCTATGGACATAGGCCCTGCAACCTCTTTGCTCTTTTCTGAAGTTCTTCACAACGCAAAAACAGTAATTTGGAACGGCCCCATGGGTGTGTTTGAAATCGACTCTTTCAGCAGAGGCACACTTGCCATGGTCCACAGTGTAGCCAACTGCTATGCCCTCACTATTGTGGGCGGCGGCGATACAGATGTCGCTATACATAAAGAAATGGCAACTGACATGATAACATATATTTCAACAGGTGGGGGGGCATTTCTCACCATGTTAGAGGGAAAGACATTGCCTGCAGTAGCCGCGCTGGAAGATTGTGAAAAAAAAGATAAATAATAATTACAGTAACCGTTCAGGTAGCCATCAAGACACAACGAATAGATATGATTGATAAATTAAGGAAATGGCTCTAAAATCTTTTTCCGGCAAACATATTGCTTTAATACTTATAATTTTACTCGCCTTTGCATTACCTGGTTATTTCTACAGAATACAATTGTGGGAAAGTGTTATGCAATGTTATGATTTTTTTACTGACAGAGAAAAGGTCAAAACATTTATAACATCGTTCGGCATGGCGGCGCCTGTAATTTTTATGATCATTCAGACGCTCCAGGTACTCTTTGCTCCTGTGCCTGGCGAAGCTACTGGCTTTCTCGGAGGTTATCTGTTCGGAGCGACCAAAGGTTTCTTATATTCCAGTTTGGCTCTGGCTATGGGATCGCTGATCAATTTTGCTATCGGCCGCTTTCTGGGAAAACGTTATATCAGGAAGCTTGTTCCAAACGTTTATTTAAACAGATTCGACACTATTTTTAAACATCAGGGAATTTTTGTTTCTTTTATTTTATTTGTTTTTCCAGGCTTTCCAAAAGACTATTTTTGCTTTTTCTTAGGCTTAAGTTCTATCCCTGCCAAGGTTTTCATTATTATTGCCTGCATAGGACGCATGCCTGGAACATTTATGCTAAGCCTTCAGGGGGCATCAATTTACGAACAAAATTATAAGCTGTTCGCTCTTGTCCTTGGCTTAAGCATTGTTATTACCCTCTTTGCATACAGGCACAGAGAAACTCTTTATCAGTGGGTGGAAAAGTTTAACAATAAATAATCGAATATTGACGGTTGGAATAGATAATGATAATTAAATTTGTGAGCAAAGCAAACCAATAATAATGATTGTTGACAATAAATATATAACGGAGCTTGAAAATTGATTAGCACAGTGGGGAAAAAGATTGCATTCTGGAGCGTAAGAGAGGAACTTAGCCAAGCGAACAAATTAAGGCGCTCATATTACAAGCTTTTGAGAGATGAGCTGGATCAATTAATGATCCAATATGCTTTAATAGATTCCTATACAAATTTTACCAACAAAAAACTCCCTTATCCCTTTGTTGAAAAACGGGAACTCAAGCCACGCGCTCGCATCCCGGCTATTGAATACGAATGCCAGAATACCTTTCTTGTAATTTTTATTGAGGATACACTACCTGCAAGCCATAAAAAATATATTAGATTCCTTGACATTAACAAAACCACAAAGGCTAATTTGGTTCTCTCCAAAACCCTTCCTCTTTCAGAAAAGTTTGACAGAAACCAAAAACAGTTAGAATCAGTCCGTTTTTTTGATTTTTTAAGTGTTCTTCTTCCGGTTGATTATGCCCTTATTATTCAAAGAAATCCGGCCAGCAAGGCCAGAGACCAGTATGATCTTTCCCACTTTCATGTTAAAATAGACTGGCCTATTGCTCAAGCAGCAGAATATCTTGCACAAAGTCTTCGATATATATCAAAAGACCTGTATGAAAAAGGGGATAAATACGCTGAAGATATACAGAAAAAGTTTTTCGAATATTATGGGCTTCCTGTAATGTCCGGAGGAAGAAGAACAGCAGCTATTGTGGCGTCCCAGTATTTAAAAAAGCTCCCATGCATCTCAACCGTGTACGCAGGAAGCAGTGAATCAAGAGCTCTTATACGCATTTCTGAAAGAGGAACATCTAAATCGGTCCTGATGAAGCTTACAGAGGAAGAGATGAAACAAACTGCTGCGGATAATAATCTTGCACTGCAGACTTTCAAAAAAAATTATATGGTTTCCAGAAACAAAAAAGATGGCATATTTATTTTCCAGACCACCTATTCATTTACAAACAACGCAAAACCGCCTGATGACGGCAAGCTAAGAGAACTTGTCCCTGATTTTTATATGCTCACGATCGGAGGGCAGCATATACTTCCAAAACCCGGAGTGTGGAAGTATCCTCCACTATCGTTAAATATTATCTATTCATAATTAACGGCTTCATAAAAAGTCCAACTTCTGTGTTGCGCTGCACCCTTCGTCACTGCGGCGTACTACTCGTACGTCTCATTCCTCAGGATTTGCGCGCCTTGAATTTGAAGCTTTTTATTTTGCCGTTAGTTTATATCCTTCATCATTGCTGTTTCATCGCAATCCGGAAACTTAATACACATCAGGCAGTCCCCCCAGATTTTAAGCGGAAGTTTTGATCTGCTTATTTCCACAAAACCGTGTTTCTTAAAAAATTCAGGCCGGTAAGTAAGAGTAAACACCTTTTTTATATTATATGATTTTGCCTCGGAAAGGGCTGCTTCAGTAAGGATCGAGCCGATGTTTTTACCGGTGTGTTTAGGATAAACAGCTAATGATCGTATTTCCGCCAAGTCCTCCCAACAAAATTGCAAAGCACAGCAACCCAGAACTTTATTTTCCTGATCATCCACGCATACCGAAAAATCCCTAAGATGATCATAAAGTTCACTTAAAGGCCGGGGAAGAAGTTCTCCTTTTTTTCCATATTCATTAAGAAGCCGGTGTATGGTTTTTATGTCATTTATTTTCGCTTTTCTAATCATAATAATTCACATATCATCATTACCCATTAAATCAAGCAGGAAAGTCGCAATATCAATCTTTGACGAATTCATCAGGTGTCATCAATGATTAAAAACATATCCTATCGACCTAAGACTCTTAAAATATACAGGCTTCTTTGGATCATCTTCAAAATATTTTCGAAACCGCACAATAAAATTGTCGACGGTCCTGGTTGTAATGCCTCTAGTGTATCCCCACCCTATTTCCAGCAACTTGCCTCTTGAAAGAGGTTTCCCCTTGTTAACGATAAAAAGTTTTAAAAGTTTTACCTCCTGCTCTGTCAGCTTAACCTTGCCGCAGCTGCAATAAGCGATTGATTTTTCAAAATCGATCCGGTTGCTTCCAAAATTATAAGTCTGTATTGAGATAGAAAAATCGGTTTTGCTTATATCCTCGTCGCCACGATGCCATAAAGCCCTGACTAAAAGACGCTCTACCCTCATTAAAAATTCCTCAAGGTTGAATGGCTTTGAAAGATAATCATCCACACCATAAGAAAACCCCTTTATCTTATCATTAGGCGACCCTTTGGCAGACAAAATCAAAATCGGAATCCGCTCATCCTCAAGACGAATATTTTGAAGTACGGATAGCCCGTCAATATCCGGCAGCATTATATCTAAAATAATCAGGTCAGGCTTCCATCTTTTCCATTCCTGCAAGCCCGAAACCCCGTCATAAGCTATTTTTACATCATATCCGCGAAACAACAGATTTAACTTCAAACCCTCTGCTATATGCTTTTCGTCTTCGATTACCAGAATCCGTTTTTTATCGCTATCTTTCATAATCCCTAATCTCTGATAAATTCGAGTTGTTAAGAATTCATTGAAGCTCCCCGCCGCAAGCGCCGGGGAATGCACTATCTATCGTGGTTCAACAAGGAAAAATTAAAGTAAAAGCCGATCCTTTTCCTATCCCTTTGCTTTCAGCAATTACCTTCCCCTTATGAATGTGAGCTATATTCTGTACCAGATATAGCCCAAGCCCACTGCCTCTGGGCGATATATTATCAGACCTGTCAACCCGATAAAATTTTTTGAAAATCTTCTTAAGCTCTCTTTTTTCAATTCCAATACCGTTATCTTCAAACCGGATATTCAACTTGCTTTTATTAATTGCAAATGAAATATCAACTGTTGATTGCTTAGACCTGTTATATTTGATAGCATTAGTAATAAGATTCATCAAAAGCATTTCAAATAAAGACGAATTAATACGATATAGAAAAGGCCGATCTAAAGGATTATGAATTTTGACCTCACAACCCCTGAAAAGGTGAACATTGTTTTTACAAAACTGCTCAATTATTTGAACAAGATCCAACATCACAAACTTACCCCCATAGCTCTTGCTCTCAATTCCGGAAAGATTTAAGATTAAGCTGATATTATCAAAAAGCCGGCTGACATCCTGAATCATATAACTTATATATTTGAGTTGATCTCCCCTTGACAGCTCATGTTTTTCAAATGTTTCAAGATAGAGTTTTAAAGAAGTAACAGGAGATTTCAGTTCATGAGTAAAATTGTTAATAAAGTTGCGCTGCGTCCTGTAAAGTTCCAATGCTTTATGATGATAGACAAAAATAGTAAATATCCCCATAAATATAATCCCGACAAGTATCGAAAGAATCATAATTACCACCCATGTCTGAGATTCCAGAACCTGTTCAGGATCAAGATTTAACTCCAGCACAAGCTTCTTTAAGCCGGCGCTTATCTCGATATACCAGTAAATATATAAAAACAGGGACATGGCCAGAGCCGCAACAGAAAGCATTAAAATAAGTATTGGATGAAAAAACCACTTTGATCGATACATATGCCCGCTTGTGTAAAACTTTTGTAAAACCCCAAAAACTGCTGTAGTTTAATTAACTTTTTTGTAATATTTAAATGTTGAGTGCCAGGACATCGTTAACGATTTTATGTGCCAAGACATCGTTAACACT
>JASEIZ010000127.1:0-4037 GCA_030017395.1 Desulfobacterales bacterium
GGCAGGCTTATCAAGTCCGGCATGACGATTTCAAGACTTTTTACGAGACCATCATGTTTTATTGCCGCAAATACTGTTGATGCAAAAGAACAGCAGAAGGTTTTTATCCTTCACTCTTACCATGCAGAATATCAATGGACGGATAATATTACAAAAGGGATTCAGTCTGTCCTGGGTAAAGAAAAGGATGTGCAGTTATTTTTTGAGTATATGGATACGAAGAGACATATCGACAAGCCGTATCTTGAAAAACTGCTGGAATTATACAAACATAAATATTCGGGCACTGATCTGGATGTGATTATCGTTTCAGATGATAATGCGCTGAACTTTCTACTGGAAAACAGGGAAGCATTATTTCCGGACATTCCCATAGTGTTTTGCGGGATCAACGATTTTACGGACTCACTTATTGCCGGGCACACAAACATCACCGGCGTGGTGGAACATCCCGATGTTCTTAATACGCTCCTGATTGCCATACGCCTGCATCCTGGGGCCAGGCAGATAGCCGTGGTTCACGACCAGACAGAAACAGCTTTGGCTAATGTAGCAAACCTGAAAAAGATTGTGCCGGAACTGGAGAGACAGGTTAAAATTAAGTATCTTACAGATATGACGTTTTCAGAATTAAAGGATGCCTTGCTCGCTTTACCGGCAGAAACCATAGTTTTAAATTCTATTTTTGTAAGAGACCGCAAAGGACAATTCATTCCCCAGAAACAAGTCAGCAAATTGATAAACGACAATTTTGCCGGACCTGTTTACACCTGCTCGGGCATAATTATGTCTTATCATGGAACTTGCGGGGGAAAAGTGACCAGCGGCTATGTGCAGGGAGAAACCGCCGGCCTTATGGCATGGCGGGTTCTGCATGGCGAATCGCTCGGCAGCATCGATATTATTCGTGAAAGCCCCAACGTTTATATGTTCAATTATGTTGAGATAAAGCGTTTTGGCATAAGTGAAAATGATCTGCCCGAGAACAGCATTATTCTCAATAAACCTTTTTCTTTTTACGAAAAACACAAAGGGAAGGTCTGGGTTACAGCAGGGATTATTGTTTTGCTATTGTTTTTAATAATATCTCTATTTCTGAATATTTTACAGCGCAAGCATACCGAAGATGAGCTTATAAGGAGTGAGAAGAGATACCGAACTATTTTTGAGGATTCCAGAGACCCTATCTATGTTGTTTCCCTGGCAGGCAAATGCATCGATGCAAATCAATCCATGCTGGATCTTTTGGGTTATACCAGAGAAGAGATGCCGGATGTGGATATAAACAACGTATATGTCGATCCAGACGACAGGATTAGAATTCGAAACGAGATAAAGGAAAAAGGATTTGTAAAAGACTTTGAAGTGAAACTGCGCAAAAAAGATGGAAAAGTGATAGACTGCCTGCTTAATGCTACTTTAAGACAGGCCGGTGTTGTAAGCATACCTGGATACCAGGGCAGTATCCGGGATATAACCGAGCAAAAGAGACTTGAAAAACAACTGATTCATGCCCAGAAAATGGAGGCTATCGGCACACTGGCCGCCGGCATCGCCCATGATTTTAATAATATCCTTACCGCTGTTATCGGCTATTCAGAGCTTGCTAACCTTCAGATCCCAGAAGGCCATAAAGCCGGGGAAAGTCTGATGAAGTTGCGCAAGGCCGGGGTTAGAGCAAAAGACCTGGTGAATCAGATACTTGCCTTCAGCCGTCAGGGCAAGCAGGAACGCGAGATAATTCAGCTAACGCCGATTGTAAAGGAATCCATCAAGCTGCTCAGGGCATCGCTGCCTTCTACTATTGATATCCGCCAGAATATAGAGGCCGAGTCCGTAATTGTTGAGGCGGATCCCACACAAATACAGCAGATAATAATGAACCTTTGCACCAATGCATCTCATTCTATGAACGAAGAAAATGGTATAATAGAAATAAGCCTTTCGGAAATAGAACTCGATTCCGATACAGATAATAAACTCCATGATTTAAGCCCCGGGAAATATGTCAGATTAAAGGTGAGTGACACAGGCTGCGGCATGGACAAGGAGATTATGGAACGGATTTTTGATCCGTATTTTACTACAAAAGAGAATATGAAGGGAATCGGTCTGGGGCTGTCGGTAGTTCATGGCATTGTTAAAAGCCATGGTGGCGATATTACAGTCTATAGCGAACCTGGAAAAGGCTCCACATTCAACATTTATATCCCTGCCACCCAAAAAAAGAATTGGTGGAAAAAAAGGATGATACAGAGCTTCTGCCCACTGGTCATGAACGTATTCTTTTAATTGATGATGAATTGCCCATAGTGGACATGTTTAAGCAGATGTTAGAGCGGCTGGGCTATGAAGTGGAAGCGAAAACAAGCAGTATTGAGGCTTTAGAGCTGTTTAAATCGCGACCCGACAGGTTCGACATTGTTATCACCGATATGACAATGCCAAACATGACAGGAAACAGGCTGGCAGAGGAACTTATGAGTATCCGCCCGGATATTCCGATAATTATCTGCACGGGATTCAGCAAAAAAATAACGGAAGAAAAAGCCAAAGAGATTGGCATCCGTAAATTTATTTTAAAACCCTTGAGTATATCCGGCATGGCAAAGGCTATTAGGGAGGTGCTGGATTGATGCCGGATAATTGGTTTTCACAACCTGACCAGCGATGAAACATATCGCGCTATTGGTATGCATGATGTCAAGCCGGGAGACTCTATGCCGATTAAGTTAATCAGACCCGGATACCCGAGTTTTCGTTCTTCCTTAATCACAAAATCTTTATACGGTTCACCGGGCCCCTGAAGTTTTGGCCTTATTCCGCACATATCAGGATGCAGGTCATCCTTATTTATTTTTGGAAGGTATGTCCTGATAGACTTGAAAAAAGATTCCTTTCTTTTGTTGTCAACGCTGTAATCCAAATCGGTTACATACTGAGTATCAGGTCCGAATCGCACACGGCCGTCAAGATCCAAGGTGGCGTGAATGCCAAGGCCTTCATTTCCCTTTTGAGGCACAGGATACACAAGGTGGCGGATCCCTGGGCCGGGAGAAACAGAAAAGTAATTGCCCTTACAATATTTCAAGCAATATCCTTCTTTGTTAATATCAATTCCTGCGAGAGAACAAATTTTATCTGCAAAAAGACCCGCACAGTTTATTAATATCCTTGTTTTAAACCGGAAATCATTGTTGATTTCTAATTCATAGTTGTTGTTGTCGAAATATATATTGGTTATTTTTGAATTAAAAACAACAGTGGCGTTGTTCGACTCTGAATTTATATAAAAGGATTCCATGAGACTGTGTGAATCAATGATGCCTGTGGATGGAGAAAACAGGGCCGCCTTTGCGCTGACATCCGGTTCAAAGGCGCGGATTTGGTTTTGTGAAAGAAAGCGCATGTCCATAATATTGTTTTGTTCAGAGCGTTTTTTAATTTGTTCCAGTTCATGCGCTTCATCGTCATTTGCGGCTACGATGAGTTTCCCCAATCTTTTATGTGGTATATTCCTTTTTTTACAAACTTCATATAGAATGCGGTTTCCCTGTCTGCAGAAGACTGCCTTTAAAAAGTCGAGCGGATAATAAATTCCTGCATGGATAACCCCGCTATGCCGGCTGCTTGTTTCCAGTCCATAGGACCGGTTTTTTTCTACCACCAATACATCGCTGTATTTAGAAGAAAGCTCCTCGGCAACAGCAAGGCCGACCACTCCGGCGCCGATAATGGTAATGTTGAAAGTATCATCCATGATAAATTTATATAATAATTTTTATCGTATGTCATCTGATTTGTGATAGTTAAGGATTGTGAATTTCGTAAATATGTCGTAACTATTAAGCCACAGATTAGCACAGATGAAACAACCTTAAACCTTAAACTTTGAACCGGACAACCTGCGCATTTACAAAACATCAGTGATGATCAGCGTAAATCGGTGGCTGAATAATTAATTAAGCATTGTTTTGAAGAGGGTTATATGGAACTTTTTAATTTTAAACCCGCTGTAGTTCAAACCGGCCTTGAGA
>JASEIZ010000127.1:4047-6220 GCA_030017395.1 Desulfobacterales bacterium
TCGAAAGCCCTCCCGTATGTATAAAAGGAAACCGCCTGGGTCTTTTAAGCAATCCTGCTTCAATTGACAGAAGGTTTTTTCATGCTCGTGAATTGATAAGCAAACAATTTCCTGGTCAACTTGCGGCATTGTTTGCTCCGCAGCATGGATTTTTTGCGGAAAAACAGGATAACATGATCGAGTCTGATAATATAATCGATCCTTTGTTGAAGGTTCCTGTTTTCAGCCTTTACGGCAAAACCAGAATTCCAACTAAAGAAATGTTTGATTTGATTGATATCCTTATTATTGATCTGCAGGATGTTGGAACACGTGTTTATACTTTTATTTATACCGTGGCTTTTTGCCTCGAAGCTGCCAGAAGGTTCGGCAAAAAGGCGCTGGTTCTTGACAGGCCGAATCCTATAAACGGTAAAATGGTGGAAGGAAACTGTCTGTCTTCCGAATTTACGTCATTTGTAGGACAATATCCGATACCTATGCGATACGGATTAACTATCGGTGAACTTTCCCTTATGCTTAACAATTATTTCGGAATCGGATGCGATTTGGAGATTATTTCTATGAAAGGGTGGCGCAGAAATATGTATTTTCAAAATACAGGCCTTCCCTGGATTCCGCCTTCACCGAATCTTCCAACACCGGTATCCGCCATGGTTTATCCGGGGCAGGTATTATGGGAAGGAACCAATGTCTCCGAAGGGAGGGGAACAACTCAGCCTTTTGAGCTTTTTGGGGCTCCGTTTATCGATACGGAAAAGGTTTTATCCTCTCTGGACTCAGGCATGTTGCCTGGTGTGAATTTGAGGCAGACCGTATTTGAACCCACATCAAACAAATGGCGTGGAAACCGATGCAATGGTTTCCAGATACATATAATTGAGCCGGATAAATACCTGCCTTATATAACCACACTCAGGCTGCTCCAGTCCGTAATTTTTCATCACAGGGATCGGTTTAAGTGGAAGCTTCCGCCATATGAATATGAGTTTGAAAAGATTCCGATTGATCTTATAACCGGTGACAAGGAGATACGAAAGCGGATAGAAAATTTTGACGATATTGATGAGATGGCGGCATCATGGAAGGATGAGCTGGATAAGTTTGTCAAGATAAGCAGCGGATTTTATCTTTACAGTGGATAGGTTGTGTAAACGTTCACAGTTTACAGTTATCGGTTCACGGTTGAAAAAACAGAAAATAAAGAAGAATTATGATGCCTTCTTACAATTACCAGTTAACCGTAAACAGGTAACTGTAAACCGGCAACCGTTTAAATCGTTGCATAGTTCATTGAACCGCAATAGCGAGTGCATTTCCCGCATCTTGCTGCGGGGTTAGCGAGCGAATCTAAAAAAGGCTATCTTCAAAAAACTGTGAACTGTGAACCGACAACCGTGAACGGTTATTAGTTATTTAAGGAGTCCTGGCATGGAGAAAGAGCAGACAGACTGGAAACGGATGCTGTTTAAGGGAAACAAGGTATGGCTGGCAATAAATCAGAACGGAAAACCGATTTTAAAAAACGGCAAGGTGTTGATAAAGTATCAGCTTGAACAGGACTATGAATACTGGGTCCACGAAAACGGGATTATGCCTGTTGATTCATTGCTTGACCCGCCCGACTCGCATTACGAAGCATTGCGGTCAGGTATAAAAACCGGATGCGATAATACAATTTTCATTTATACGGACGGCGCTTCTTCCGGTAATCCAGGCCCCTCAGGGATAGGAATTTTGATGCGTTTTAAAGATCATGAAAAAAAAATATCAAGAAATATAGGGATCGCAACCAACAATATTGCGGAGCTTAAGGCAATTAAAACAGCCCTTTTGGAATTAAAGCATTATGATTATCCTGTGAGGCTTTTTACGGACAGCAGCTATGCCCACGGAGTGCTTACCCTTGGCTGGAAAGCAGTAAAAAACAGAGAGCTGATAAACTCGATTAAAAAACTGATTTCAAAATTCAGTGACCTGAAACTAATTAAGATAAAAGGACATGACGGCTTTGACGGTAATGAAAGAGCGGACTTTCTTGCAACCTCAGCCATAAAAACAGCGAGAAACAAAGAAAAAATATAGAGCCCTCCATAATTATGTGCAGGGCTCTATATAACTTTATGATGTTTTTTTTGTTTTTAATGCATCGATTTCTTTTTTCAGATCATCT
>JASEIZ010000128.1 GCA_030017395.1 Desulfobacterales bacterium
ATAGCAAACTTCCTTAAGGTCGCTGCGAAGCACTGCCGTCAGGCAGAACATTCCCCGCTGCTTGTGGTGGGGAGCTTCAATTAAGTAAGCTGTCCCCGGAATTAGATGCCTTGATAGACACTTTATTTTTTTGTCACTCTTGGCGCGTGAAGAGCAATTGGAATATGTTTTTTATAAAGATTGAAATCATTATCAATTGAAAATATGGGCATATTGTTTTTTGTTGAAACAGCGCAAATCAGAAAATCTGTATTTGAACCTTGAATGTCTTTACTGCGGAGGGTATTAGAATATTCTGCTGCCAATTCAAAATCTTTATTTAACCTTCCGTTGTTCTTTATAATTATAATCGGATTCATATTCTATAGTGCCGAACAGGTTAATAATTTCAACCTGTTTGCGCCTTTGGATGTACTCAACGAGCGCTTCAGTAACAACTGCTTTTTTGGTACGATGCAGACCAATTAAACGCGCTTCTTCGATTAATTTGTCGTCAATTGTTAAATTAGTCGGCATATTCCCCCCCATTATGCTTTTTACACACTATTAAATAGTTTATCCTATGTAATGCTGAAAGGCAACTGGAGATTATTTTTTTGTGAATTCATCAATATTCACCACGAAGTTTATTAAAAAATAGAGATTGTTATACATTCCTACGCAGGAACGTGGAAACGAGTTCCGGCCTGTTCGGGGAACAGACCCTACTTCTTATCCCAACTATTTTTTAAGACGTTTGGAGCAGCCACTTCCAGATTGGTAAAAAAACAATGTCTTTTCCTTTGATTGTTTCATTGCCTTCAAAATCCCAGGTCAGGATCATGAGGTTATTGCATCCGGTTTCTTTTGCCACCTTGATGAGTGAGTTTATCTCTCTGTTCCGTGTAGTTTTATCGCTAATTTCATAACAAACCTGGAACAACTGTGCTATTGCCAGACCCTCTTTTATTGCAAAATCCACCTCTTTGCCATCACGGGTCTTATAATAATAAAATTCTTTTTCTCTTCTCAGCAACTCAATGGCTACGAGATTTTCCAGTAGCCTGCCAATATCCGGGGAAATCTTGAACTTTACGGAATTGATTATACCGAGATCGTATGCATAGGCTTTCCTGGGGCTTTTCAACGATTCTTTTACTTTATCGGAGAATCTATCGAGGTTGAAAATCAGATAAGCCTCTTTTAGATACTCAAGATAATTTTCAACGGTGTGTACACTTCTGATCTCTAATAAATTTTTCAGTTTGTTATAGGAAAACAGGGAAGAATGGCTGGTTATCAGGTAGCGGCCAAGATCATAAAGTTTTTTGGCATAGCGAACATTGTATCTTTTTACAATGTCCTTAAAAAGGATACTGTCGAACAAGGTAGCGAGGTAATGTTTTCCGTCCAGGTTTCCGGTTACAATTTCAGGATAACCACCGGTTGAGAGATAGTCACTCAAGTTTCTGAGCAACAACCCCTGTCGTTCCTTCAGTTCCAGGGTGTCATCAAAATCGAAGTTTCTGGCAAGAAGGAATTCAGGGAAAGAAAACGGCAGCACCTGAAATGGTATGTATCTGCCGGTTAGATGGGTTGCAAGTTCTCTGCTGAGAAGTTTTGAATTTGATCCGGTTACAATTAGATTCTTCCCTCTGCGATGCAGCCTGTTCACGAAAAGCTCCCAGCCTTTGACATTCTGGATCTCATCAAAAAGGAGATACTCTGTTTCCCCGTATACTTCTATAATAGACTTGAGAAGCTCATCAAAATCATCTGTATCCGCCAGCCGTTCATCGTCAAAATTCACATAGGCAAAATCAACGCCTTTAAGCATCTGAATGGCAAAAATTGACTTCCCGGCCCTTCGCGGCCCCATGATAACCTTAATAAGGGTATTTGTCAGAGCTGCTTTTGCAGAGAGTACTCCTTCTCGCGACACATAATTGCCTTTTAAGAAGTCGTCTCTTTCCGCTTTTTGACCAATAAGCGCATTTTTTATCATGAATCACACAAATTCCCGTAATTTTGTGCAGTATACAATATTTAATGCAATTGTCAACAATAAATAAAGGTCAAGAGAGATTGGATAAACCACGCTATCTTTATGTGTTTTCATGCAGAAGCGTGGAAACAAGGTGATCCCATCGCAGGGCGGGTTACTCCGAACGTGCCGTATGTCGCTTATTTCGCAGACCTTGTTTTAATTTCAGCTTTATCCTCATAGAATTCAGAGGCATAGCCACTCTTGTCGGTTGATTTTCCGGTTAATGCTACTCCTCTTGTTTTTGCGCCTATGTCATTTGCCTTTGTCTTGACAAAATAGATTCCTCCCTGAGAGTGAAGGTCTATCTTGCCCAGCGGTGACGTGCTTGCATATACGGATATATTTTCCTCTCCAAATGGAGGGCTTATTTCAATATCAAATCTGTCTTTTCCAGACGGTATTTCATAAATAACTCCGCCCTGGAAATAGTTTTCATTTCTGTAAGGATTGGGCAGGATCTGAACCATTTTTCCGGCAGCATCCCTGTATATGACACTGGCATAAAAGGGTTTGTTGCCCTTTATGTAAATTTTCATTCTATCGCCAAGCTCATATTCCTTTTTATCCGTCCAGAGCCCGACATAGAGCGGGGCAGATGGATCGTCGGCAACATCCTTTCTCTTAGAAACTTTCTCCATTGCCTTTTCATCGGGTATTACCTCGGCTTTAATTTTTACCATGAAGCAATCCCCTGACTTTGCGTCTTTATACCAGCCTTTTTCGATCTCTTTAATAACTTTTACAATGGCATTTGCATATGCAGACACAAGATCCTTTTCTACCTCAAAGTCCTTGATATGCGTCTCGCTCGTCATGTAGGTCGATGCAAACTCTATCGCGTTTCTCTTTGCAGCTTCCAGCGCAGCCAGCTCCGTCTGTCTCCTTGACCTGTCCTCACCCATGCAGGCATAGCCCTCGGCTTCTGTAATGGTAGATTGTGAAGCATAGGTATACGCAGCAGATATAATGAACAGAAATACCAGCGCGGCTATTCTTGACATATTCATACTTCCTGTTCTTGATTTAACGGCTAACATGCAATGCGTTCTCCTTTTCAAGATCAAAAAATTTTGCTTTTAAGGCGAGATATGTCGAGTATCTGAATTCTGCTTCCCTCAATTATTATCAAACCTTGTTCTCGCAACGATTTAAGCTCCTTATTAATGCTTTCCCTCGTTGCTCCGACCATATCGCCAAGCTCTTTCTGTGTTAAAGAAAGGTCGATAAAGATTTTGTTTTCTTTTTGTTGCCCGTGAGACTCTGCAAGCTCTATTAATTTTTTTATGAGTCTTGCTGAAACATTCAAAAAACAGGTGTCTTCCAGCATGCCATCAGTCCTGCGCAATCTTTTCGAAAGCAGGGAAAGGATCGATTCAATAGCATTAACATTGGATTGTAAAAATGAAAGGAAGTTGTTTCTGCTGAGGATAAATACTTCAGATGGTTCTATTGCAACAGCATCCGCGGATCTTGGTTCTCCATCCAGCAGGGCCATTTCTCCAAAAAAAGCCCCTTCTGAAAACATTGTGACGATAATTTCCTCGCCCTCAGTTGACGGAAGTACAATCTTAATTGTCCCCTTTTTCACGATATACAGAGCAGTTCCTTCATCGCCCTTCCAAAAAAGGGTCTGACCCTGTTTCAGGGGTTTCAGACGAAGTGAACCAACAAGGTCATTTAGATCAGAATCGCTTAATGTTTTAAAAATAGGGATTTGTTTTATTATTTCGTGTGTTTGCATTTGTCCTTTTGTGCCTTCCCTTTGTGCCTTTGTGCCTTTGTGCCTTCCCTTTGTGCCTGAACTCTTGCGAATTATTGACTGCTTAGAGCCACTATTTTAACAGATTGATAATAATGTTTTAAAATATCCTGATAACCGAACCCTTTTTGGGCCATTATATTGGCGCCCCATTGACTCATGCCGACTCCATGACCATACCCCTTGCCGGTAAAAAGAATGCCGTCACGATCCGGAGCCATTTTTAGAAGTGTGCTTTTTAACCTGGTTGCTCCAACCTTTATTCTGAAATTATTGCTTTTTAGTTCGGTTGTCCCGTTATTCGCAACAACCCTTACTCCCAGTAAACGTCCTGATTGAGACTCACCGGTGGCATTGAGTCCCCTGATCTGTCCAATATTAAGCCCGTACTTGTTCAAATTGTTTTGCATATCATTATATGAAACAAAAAAGCTCCACTGGCCATTTGGAACATTTGCGCTAAAACCGTCAGGGATTCCTTTAAGATATGGCAAATCAGCGCTCCATACATTTTTTGAATCTTCGGTATGCCCTCCGCTGCTTGAATGAAAATAGGCAACAATAAGTCTTCCATCATAGGTGATTACCTGCCCACGTGTCTCATCAACCGCCAGATTAGACTCCTCTTTTTCTGAGTCAAACCCCCCATATACCTGCGATGTCGTGGTTGATTCCACATCATATGGTTTGTCGACGCTTTTATCTTTAATATAAAGAGCATATGTTCTGGCAGCCACTGCCTGAGCTTTTAAGGCTTCCTTTGCCCAGTTAGGCGGCATTTCTTTCGGCACGACACCATAAAGATACTGTTCAACCGGAATATTATTAATAACGGACAGCGATTTTGAATCGGCTAATATAGTAAGCTCACCTCTGAATCTGCGATTATCAACCATAATGGTTTTGCCGTCGGTTTTGACCACACACATATGGAGATCAAGGTTCCGGCCATTTGCCGCAAGCTGCTCCCCATGTTTTGTTAAGGTTACAGGTTCGGAACCAGTATAAATCATTTTCTTTGAAAATGGATTATATAATGAGATGTTTTGCTCTGAATGAATGGTAATTTTTTCAGCCTTGTTTTTAATCAAAACCCTTATAATTGTATCCTCAACATCTCTCTCATACAAAGGAGGCGCTATAATTTCTTCAGGTTTCCTTGTTTGTGACATCTGAGACTTTGCGCTGTCTGCCCATACTTCCGCTGATTGTCTGCGCAGGCCATCCGGATATTTTTCCATGTACTTTTTAAAAAAAGCATAGGCATCTTTAAATTTGCCTGTTTCATATAATACCATGCCACTGTTAAAAAGAGCATCAGAAGCTGTCTGGCTGTTTGGATAGGTTTTAATAATTTTGTCAAATTGTTCCAGAGCAGCGTCATACTGATCAAGATAAAGGCCGTAAGTAGTTCCCATGAATAATAATGCCCGCGCTCTGTTGTCCTGTTTGTCCGAGTAAGTTGAAATCTCCTGATATATGTTTAACGCTTCAAGATACATTCCATTATTAAGCAACTCGGCGGCTGTATTAAAGCCGCCAACATCATTATACGCGCCAATAGCCGCTTTCCCCATGCAAAGAAAAAACAGGCAAAAGAAGCAAAGAAAAAAGATTGCAACCGGTTTTTTTAACATGATCATTTTCTCCACAACTTTAGTACGTTGATTCGTAAGTACGTAACTTCTCAATAAGTTCTGGCGCTTACAACCCGATTATACCTGGTTCCCATGCTCCAGCGTGGAAACCTATATGGTATGCATCCCCACGCTTGGGCATGGGAACGAGATACAATACAATTTTCCATTTGATATGCACCTTCTTTATCCTGTTATCCTGTCTGATTTCTCCTTTTGTTCCTTAGGAGAAATCTTGCTGAAATCTATTCTTTTGAATTCAGAAACAATTATATAAGAGATAACCAATTGTATCATAATGGTAAACGGTTTAATGAGGATGTTGAAATAATAGAAAATTAAAAAAAGGGTTGCGTACAAAAATACAAGCTGCAAAAGAACCGGCGCAAGACGCTGTCGCGTTTCAGAAAACAAAAGAAAAAATATTCTTAAAACATAGCTTCTGTCACGTATGGATTTGAATGAATTATAGGGGGTTTTAACAATTGGCAGCTTAAGAAGCATGTCGCCGAATTTGGTAACAAGTGACACGCTGGAAACATAATCAACCGCCCTTTTTATAAGCGGTAATTCGTGGCGGACATAAAACAGGTATGTATAAAAAAAAGAAGCAAAGAGTATTAGAAGATAATAATAGGTTCCAGCAACTTCATTAATGAAATTATTATGGGCCATATTCAGAAACAGGTTGGCGTGGATCATTATTCCGCTGACATAGCCAAGCAGCGGGACCAGTTTGTTGTCGCCAAG
>JASEIZ010000129.1 GCA_030017395.1 Desulfobacterales bacterium
AACGCAGATAGTTTTAAATACAAGTACCCGTTCATGGTTCAGAGGTTCAAAGTTCAAGGAATGTAAAAATGACTTGTAGCGCGTCCTCCGACAGAAAACAAAACATCGGTTTTGTTTCAACCCGCATTGCAGGGACAGATGGTGTTTCCCTGGAAATAGCAAAATGGGCTGATGTTTTTGAAAAGGAAGGATTTAACTGCTTTTACTTTGCCGGCAGGCTTGAACAACCCCCGGATTGTTCATATCTTGCAGAAGAAGCCCACTTCAAGCACCCTGACATCGAGTATATTAACCAAAACTGCTTTGGAGCCCGCACACGATCAAGATCTATAACGAAAAAGATTCATGAAGTTTGTCAAAAAATAAAGGATCATCTTTATAAATTCATCGAAAAATTCAACATCGAACTTTTAGTTCCTGAAAATGTTCTGTCAATACCATTAAATATCCCTCTTGGCATTGCCATTACAGAAGTAATATCAGAAACCGGAATACCTGTAATAGCTCATCATCACGATTTTTTCTGGGAACGGCAGAATCTCACGACCAACGCTGTCTGGGAATACATCAACATGGCCTTTCCTCCCCATCTGCCGTCAATCTGGCACGTGGTAATCAACTCTTCAGCCTGTAACCAGTTAAGTCTCAGAACCGGCATTTCCGCAACTGTCATCCCCAATGTAATGGACTTTGACAATCCCCCGGCTCCTCTTGATGATTATGCGTCTGATGTGCGAGAAGCCCTTGGGATCGAAGATGATGAGCTTTTTATTCTTCAGCCTACAAGGGTTGTAAAACGCAAAGGGATTGAACATGCAATAGAACTTGTCAGCAGACTGGGGATGAAGGCCAAGCTCGTTATTTCACACGCCTCTGGTGATGAAGGTTACGATTACGAACAAAGGGTCCGGGAATATTCAAAAATAATGAATGTTAATACTGTTTTTGTTTCAGATATTATTAATGAACGGAGAGGATATACTAAAACAGGAAAGAAAATTTATAACCTTAATGATATTTATCCACAAGCCGACCTTGTCACTTATCCGTCCTCTGTTGAGGGTTTCGGCAATGCTTTTCTTGAAACAATATATTTCCGTAAACCGATAGTAGTAAACACTTATGCAATTTATACGATGGATATCAAGCCAAAGGGGTTTTCCACAATAGAAATTAACGGATATGTAACGGAAAAAGTGATTCATGAAACGAAAAAAGTTCTAACAGACCCGGAGTATCGCAATAAAATGGTTGCTTCTAACTACGAAATAGCAAAACATTACTATTCTTACTCTGTTCTTCATCAAAAACTTAAAAACCTCATTTTAGACTACACAACTTACAAAAGATAGGGAGGAACAAACCATGGCGGAGAAGATTATTATCTTTGGAAAAAATACCTGACCTTTCACAACAGCGGCTCGGGAAGCTTTTGTGAAAAAAGGCAAGGATGTGGAATATTTTGACGTTTTATCAGATGCCGACAAACTAAATACTATGCTTAAATATTCTAATGGAAGGCGGAAAGTCCCTGTTATTATTGAACAGGGTAATGTAACCATAGGCTTTAACGGAAGATCGTGAGGCATTTAAACATGCCGGCTGTATGCCGGTGATGATGCGGGGTTTAACTACTTATGAACAATATGGAAAAGCAGTTTCTTATCGACGATATTAAAACAGGCGAGTCATGGCGTCTCTTCAAAATTATGGGTGAATTTGTTGATGGAGTTGAAACTCTTCATGACGTGGGAGTTGCGGTTAGCATATTCGGGTCGTCCAGAATAAAGCCCGGCAATCCGATTTATAAAAAAACTGAGGAAATCGCCTCTCTTTTTGTAAAAAATGGTTTTGCGGTAATTACTGGCGGCGGCGGCGGAGTTATGGAAGCGGCAAACAAAGGAGCGGCAGATGCAGGCGGGATTTCTGTGGGGCTGAATATCGTTCTTCCGTTTGAGCAAAAACCAAACAGGTATTCCAATATTAAGCTTGAATTTAAGTATTTTTTCATCCGCAAGGTTATGTTTGTTAAGTATGCCATGGCTTACATAATAATGCCCGGAGGTTTCGGGACACTGGACGAACTTTTTGAATCGGTTACACTCATTCAAACCAAACGCATAAAACCGTTTCCTGTAATTCTGGTTGGTTCCGACTACTGGTCAGGGCTTTTAGATTGGGTTAAATCCCGTTTGCTTGAAAATAAAATGATATCACCGGAACATCTTGATATTTTACAGATCATAGATGAACCGGAAGAAATTGTAAGGGCAGTAAAGAAGATTGTAGTTGTCTGATCAGAAGCTGTTGCTAAACCTCTTTATTTACGGCTGCGAACAATCATAACAGAGCAATGAGCTTTATGCACAACCCTCTTTGCTACGCTGCCGAATAAGACAAACTCCACGCCTGAGAGTCCGTAGGCTCCCATTACCGCAAGATCTATACTGTTTTCTTCAAGAAAAGTTAATATTTCAGAAGAAACATGCCCGTTTAGAACCACGAGTTTATAATCAATCTTGTTTTCCAGCCTGCTGCCGTATTCCTGCTGCATACGTTCTTCCAGGTTCAAGATCAACGTGCTGCTGTGCTCGATCGGCAAAACCCATTCGATTTCCGTTGTTAATGGATTGATTGCCGGTGGCAACACATGAATCAAAAAAAGTTTGGCTTTGTATTTTTTGGCCAGATCAAAGGCTTGCACAAAGGCTGCTTCAGCATTTGTGGAAAAATCCGTACAAAAAGCGATTGATTTTATTGACATAGTATCCTCCTTTTAAAGTTGTTGCCTGTTATAAGACCGTCTCGATTTCCTTTGCGATACGGATCGCTGCTTCCTGCGGATTCCCTGCATCCCTTATCGGTCTTCCGATCACCAGATAGTCCGATCCGTTTTGAATTGCCCTGGCAGGAGTTGTTATGCGCTTTTGATCATCCTTTTTCACGCTGCCGGCAGATGGCCGTATCCCCGGAGTAACGACAGTAAATTCTCGACCAAATTTTTTCTTTATCATTCCGACTTCAAAGCCCGAGCATACGACGCCCGAGCAGCCCGCGTCTCTGGCGGCAGCAGCTCTTTGCATAACAAGCATTGACACGTCGGAGGCAAATTCCGGTCTAAGTCCAGCGGCAAGGAGATCTTTATCCGAAACACTTGTCAGAACTGTAACCCCAAGCACGCCAACCTGTCCTTTGCTTCCCGCAACAGCGGCTTTGAGCATTTCTTTACTCTCTCCGCAATGAACGGTCGTAAAGGCAATTCCGAGATTCGCAATGCTTCCCATAGCTCGAAAAACGGTTTCCGGAATATCATGAAGTTTCATATCCAGAAATATCCTGGCTGATCCCAATGAGTTAATCATATTTATCACTTCAGGACCAAACTTAATAAAGAGTTCCAACCCCACCTTAAACATGCCTACATGTCCTGAAAGAAGTTTTACAAACTGTTTTGCCTCTTTTAGAGACGAAACATCAAGCGGGAAAATTATATAATCTTTTGCTGTTTTCATAAAAACAACTCCCTCAACTCAAGCAAAATTGAAGCTCCCCGCCGCAAGCAGCGGGGAATGCGCTCGCTGTTCAGTTCAACATTTAAAATTAATAATTTTCTATATCCTGTTTATTGCAGATGCCATATACCCTGCTCCAAATCCATTGTCTATATTAACCACTGCAACATTTGAACTGCAGGAGTTTAACATGGCAAAAAGGGCTGTCAGGCCTGAAAAACTTGTGCCATAACCTGTGCTGGTAGGGACAGCTATTACCGGGCTGCCGGTCATTCCCGCGATTACGCTTGGAAGCGCACCTTCCATTCCTGCTACGACAATAAGAACCGAAGCCTTTTCAATCAAATCTTTATGGTCGAACAACCTGTGAATTCCCGCAACGCCGACATCAAAAACCGCTTCGACATCATTTCCAATGGCTTTTGCTGTAAGATATGCCTCCTTTGCGACAGGTATGTCGGAAGTGCCCGCCGAAATTACAAGGATCATTCCTTTTCCCTGTTTCGGGGTTTTATTTTTCCCCCAGATTATCATCTTTGCATCACTGTGATATACGGCATCGTCAAAGCTGGAAATTACCTTTCCAGCTTTTTTTTTGCCGATACGGGTGACAAGAATGATATTTTCATGAAGAATCATTCTTTCCATAATTCCAATAATCTGATCCGTATTTTTACCCTGGCCGAATATAACTTCTGGAAACCCCTTGCGAAGTGATCGGTTATGATCTATATGTGCATAGTCTATATCTTCAAAGGAGATATGCGCCAGTTTTTTAGCCGCATCTTTGACAGATATTTTGCCTTTGGCAACAGATTTAAGTAGATTATTAAGTGAGGTGGTATTCATTCAATGGTTCAATGGTTCAATGGTTCAATGGTTCAATGGTTCAATGGTTCAATGGTTCAAGTGCCCATTAATTATTTATAACTTATAATTGACATATAATGCAAGAGACAAGATGCTTGTTTTTTACGGAGAAAGTAATATGAAAATAGTTGTGATTATTCCTTCAAGATATGGATCTACAAGATTTGACGGAAAGCCTCTTGCCCTTATCGCAGGGAAGCCGATGATAAGGCTGGTTTATGAAAAGGCGATTCAGGCGGAAAGAATATCGGATGTTTTTGTGGCTACTGATGATCAACGAATTTATGATGCTGTTTTGGCTTTTGGCGGCAAGGCTGTTATGACCTCGGCTAAGAACAGATCCGGCACGGACAGAGTAGCTGAAGCTGCAGAGAAGATCAGTCTTAATTCAGATGATATTGTTGTAAATGTCCAGGGGGATCAGCCTCTTCTTAACCCGGTTTGCATTAATGAGCTTGTAGAGCCGTTTTTTGTTGATCAGGATCTTGGGATGAGTACCCTTGCCTTTAAAATCATAAATAAAGCTGAAATAACAAACCCAAAGGATGTAAAAGTTACATTTGACATTGCTGGTTTTGCTCTTTATTTTTCCAGATCGGCGATACCATACGGTCGTGATTTTTCAGACCTGTCTGCATCCGAAGCACAGGCAGGTAATTTTGATACTTACAAACATCTAGGCTTTTATGCATATACAAAATGGTTTTTGGAAATATTTCGGAACCTGCCGGAAGGAAGGCTCGAGACTATAGAAAAACTTGAACAGCTCCGTGCTCTTGAATACGGACATAAAATCAAGGTAGTTCTAACAGGTTATGATTCGCCCGAGGTTGATTTGCCGGAGGATATTGCGAAGGTAGAACAAAAAATTATGATGGGAGTAAATACAGATGGTTGAAAAAGACCCCACAAAGTTCAGGATACGCATCGATGAAAAAATCCAAGATACCGGGTTTGAAGAAGAAGTCAAGGATCGTCGTATTGAAAAATTAAGCTGGAGGATTACGTTTGTATCAATTTTAATCCCCTGCTTGATCGCAGTTATTCTATTTGTCGCTTATTTTGATATCAAGAAGAGGGTAGGCAACATGCACTCTACTGGTGAAGCTGTTTCTCAGGGTCTGGGCTCAAGGCTATCGTTATTGTCGGAAAAACAGGCAAATCTTGAAGATATGCTTGTAAAAAAGATCGAGCCTGTAGAAAAAGCCATCCTCGCTTTACAGGAAGAATTGAAAGAGGCTACTACTGCCATAAAGCATATCAGAACCGCAAGAAATGTTGACAACAAAATGCTAAAAGAGGCTATAGCCGATATTGAGAAGGAGTTAGGCCATGTCCAAAAGAATTTGGAAATCGCCACATCCGGAATCAAATCCATTGATAAGAACCTGGAAGAGATTGGGAAAGATAATGATAAGGCAAAAAACGATTTAAACAAGATGCAAGCAGATATATCTTTGCTTTCTTCCTCCAAGATCGACAAAAAGGCGCTTGATAATGCTCTTAATGATAAGCAGAAGATTTATGAGCAAAAGCTAAAACAGATTACAGAGAATTTGGCAAAAGATGTCGAATCTATCCGGAAAAGGATAAAAAAAATCGAAATGAGCATGCCGTCGGTTTCGACTGCACCAAAACCCGTTACCTTGGAAAAGCCGGTAGAAAAAACCGTAACGCCACACGTAACGCCTCAGCCTGGGACTATCATTGAAGAGAACATCAAATAAAATGAACATCGAACATCGAACGTCCAACATCGAATTTTGAATAAGGTATTCTG
>JASEIZ010000012.1 GCA_030017395.1 Desulfobacterales bacterium
TTAAGTCTCAGGACAGTTATAATAAATTAGCGGAAAAAATTGCCTCACTAAAGGAAATTAACAGGCCGTCGGATGATCCTGTTGGCATGAACAGGGTGCTGGACTTGCGAGAATCTAAGGCGTCTGTCGAACAGTACTTCCGGAACATGGATGGTTGTGAATCATGGCTCACGATTACGGAATCAAAACTGTCGGCTGCGGGTGACCTTATAATAAAGGCCAGGGAAGTGGCCGTCGCTCAGTCAACAGTGACCTCGTCTGCCGAGTCGCGAAGTTCGGAAGCAGGGACAGTGCAACAGCTCATAGATGAAATGCTTGCTCTTGCCAATTCAAAGTATGATGGCAGATATCTTTTTTCGGGCACGAAATCGGGAGAAGCTCCTTATTCATCTTCCGGAAGATCTGTTGCTGAAATAGGAGCAGCCGCTGCGGCTAACGGGAATACGTTTGACGGCGATGTGGTATCCGGTGGCACATACGAAGGTTTAGCAAACAAGACTTATGTGGTGAAGATTATTGACGGCGGAGTGCCGGCCGATGCGACGTATAAGGTTTCTGATGATGGCGGAAAGACCTGGGGTGATGAAAAGGATGATCTGGACGGCGGGACCATTACCCTTGGTGATGGAATAAACCTGACTTTTACTGCAGGGTCGGCTGATTTTGCCGCGGATGACATCTTTTATGTCGATGCTTTTGCTACGGGTTATTACAACGGCAACGGTGAGGAAATGTCCGTTAATATCGGCGAAGGGACCTCCTTTGCCTACTCTGTTTCCGGTGAAGCGGTGTTTACGGACAAGGGGGAAGGGAATGTTGAAATATTCAGCATTCTCAATGAGTTGAAAACAGCGCTGGAAACCAATAATCCGGACGGTATAGCGTCCTGCTTAGACGGTCTTGAGGATGCGTCTGATCAGATATCGAAAAACATTTCCGTGTGCGGCGCCAGGATGAACGGACTTGAGATAGCGAAAAAGAACATGGTTGATATGGATATAAATTTAACCGAGCTGATTTCCGGCGTGGAAGATGCAGATATATCTGAAATAATTACCAGGTTTTCTATGAAAGAGATCGCCTTAAAGGCGTCGTATAGTGTTGCATCAAAGATAGGAAATTTAACAATACTCGATTTTCTTAAATAAATGTCTCGGCTTATGAGCGAAGCGAACTAAGTTCTATGCTGATCTTGACAAGGAAGTTAGGCGAAACAATAAGAATTGGTAATGAAATTAAAGTTACTATCCTGGAGTCAAGGGGAAAGCAGTTAAGAATAGGGATAGATGCTCCTCCGGATGTAACTGTTCATCGCGAGGAAGTTTATCAAATGATTAAGGAACAGAATATCATGGCAGCAGAGGCAGGGCTTGACGATTCAATCGGCAAGAGTCTGTCTAATATATGGAACAGGTTAAAAAACCCAAAGGGCAGACCCTGTTAAGTAGTTAATTGGTCGACGACTCAACTATTTGACAAGCTCGTAAAAAGTCTCAAAATCGTCATGCCGGACTTGATCCGGCATCCATAACTCATTGAATTTACTGGATTCCGGCTTTCGCCGGAATGACGGAAAACGGTGTTTTTGGACTTTTTACGAGTTCATCAACTATTTGACCAAATCTAAAGGAGTAAGTTTAGTGAGAATTTCTACCACCCGCTTTGGAGATATAAGTATTGATGAATCCAGGATTATTCGTATGAAGGGGAGAATACTGGGTTTTGAACACCTGGGAAGGTATGTGCTCCTCACACAGGATGAAAATGTTCCTTTCTGGTGGCTTCAGTCTGTTGAGGATGGTTCAATCGCTTTTGTCGTTATCAATTCCCTTGTTGTAAAACCGGATTACGATCCGGCAATATCTGATGATGAAGCAAGATTACTTGAAATCGTATCGCCTGAGGATGCGGTTTTGCTGTCTGTTGTAACGATACGTTCTGATCCGTTCAAGGTAACGGCAAACCTCGGGGCCCCCATTGTGGTCAACGCAAAAAAAATGCTGGCAAAACAGGTTGTCCTTGCTGAGCCGAATTATCCTGTTCAATATCCCATAACAGAAAACAACGGAACAGTCCAGCCACGAAGACACCAGGTCACAAAGGAAAGACATCTTTTTCAAAACCTTATATGACCTTATCTGCAAAGAAAGAGTTCATTCCCAAAAAATTTACAGATACTTCTTTTTACTGTGCATAAGAAATAAATGATTATTTTAGAATCTTAGTGCAGCTGAATTACTACAAGCCATCCTCTTTCTCCTTTTCTTGTAATCATTTCCATAAATATGGCATGAGCTTTGCTTATCTTTTAAGAAAAACTTTTAGAGGAAAGGATATTGCCATGAGAAATGCCAGGAAACTAAAATATTCAGACCTGCCCGTGCAGGCCTGTGTTGGCACGGCAGACATGTCTGTACAGCAGACAGACGAGTTGTTTGAGCGAGAAGCTTGCCTTTTTGAGTGGTCGTTTAAAACCGACGAAGAGATACCAATGAAGAAGAGAGAGCTGTTTATTGAAAACCTTAAGCTTCGATTTGAAATAGAAGAGCTTAAGAAGGTTAGTTTTATTGACTCTGCTACAGGAATTCATAACAAAAAGTATTTGCAGATAAGGCTTGGAGAGGAATTCGCCAGAGCGCGAAGGTATGGTTTTCCACTCTCCTCTATTTTTATTGATCTGGATGACTTTAAATCTATTAATGATATATACGGACATATTATCGGTGACAGGCTGCTCAAAGAGATAGCGTCTGTCTTGGAGGGTTTGTGCCGCAGTGAAGATGTGCTGGTTCGTTTTGGGGGTGAGGAGTTTGTTATCCTCATGTCAGATACAGGCGGCCTTGAAGCTGTGATGCTGGCTGAAAGAATCAGGAAAAAAATTGAAGACCACCTTTTTTTCTGCGGAGATATCGAGATTTCAGTATCGATAAGTCTGGGTGTAAGTACCCTTAATTATGGTGACTTTGAATATGTGAGCGATCCGGAAGAATTAATATGTATGGCTGATAAAGCAATGTACGTGGTTAAACGGAACGGCAAAAATAATACATGCTATTTGCCGTTTCCCTTTGAAAAAGGCAATCCAGTTCATTCAGGAGTTACTGAACTGCGATACAAAAGAGCATCCTTCTAAAATTGATGCTCTCGTAAAAAGTCTTGAAATCGTCATGCCGGACTTGATCCGGCATCCAGAACGCATTGAATTTACTGGATTCCGGCTTTCGCCGGAATGACGGAAAAGAGAACTTTTCGACTTTTTACGAGTTCATCATTATTAATAATGAGAATAATTTTTTAACAAAGCTTATAAATAGTGTCAAGCTTTTTTTGATAATAAATTTTTAGATTCGGTCGCTGCAACGGTTCAAAAATCATGCAAAAACATGTATATTGCTTTTCTGCATCTTCTTTGATATTTATTTACTCAAGTTCCGCACTTTTTACCACCCAACAAGACAGCTTAATAATGGAATCAAAGAGGAGGTTAACATGTCTTTGCTCAAGTCTCTTCTTTATGCTTTGAAAGAAGCTGAATACAATCCTGTAACCATAATCCATAGTACGTTATATGCGGCTACAGTAACCTATTTGAAGGTCTTGAAAAAACTTGTAGATCTAAATCACAAATCGTTTCGCAACCACGTATGCGAAACATATCACGGCAAAGTGGTTAGATTGAATGATGCAGTCAAATTTATTACCATTAATAAGAATATTGAACTCAGGAACCTGGATCAAGTACTTCCATATAGATATGCAAAGGACATTATACTCAAAAATCCTCAAAATATCGTGGCTTATGAATGCCCTTGCAGAGCTCAAAAAAGTGATCCGTGTAAACCGACAGATGTATGTTTGGTCGTTGGCGAGCCTTTTGCCGATCTATCCCGTATGGTTCAACCGTTTCGTTCCCGCAGAATAACTCCTGAAGAGGCGTTAAGGATTCTGAAAGAAGAGGATCAGAGGGGACACGTCCATACGGCGTGGTTTAAAACAGCTATGCTAAATCGTTTTTACGCGATTTGCAACTGTTGTAAGTGTTGCTGTTTGGGATTGAAATTCATGTTTGAATACAACATGAAAACAGTTCTTCCATCAGGATATCGCGCAGTCGTCGGAGAAGATTGTATCGGTTGTGGTGAATGTGTAAAATATTGTCAATTCGATGCAATAGAAATCATCTCAATTTCGGATAACGGCAAAGAAAAGAAAAAGGTTAAGGTTATCCCTGAGAGATGTTTTGGTTGCGGAATATGCGAAAGCAAATGTAAAAAAGAAAACATCTCGCTGATATTGGATACTGAAAAAGGGATTCCGTTGAATATCGAAATACTGGCACAATCCGCTCAAAACGTGGTCTGAACCGCAAAAGAGAGCGCATTTCACGCTACTTGCGGCAGGGAGCTTCAGTTTTACACTTATAAACCGTCCTATACCAAAAGCAAACGATGCATTTGAGCATTTGACAAAATATTATTTGACATGAAGGGCATATAAGCTTGACCATCATATTAATAATATTAGGATTATTTTTAGCGCTGTGTGGCGTTATAGGTTGCATCCTGCCCGTCATCCCAGGGCCTCCTATCAGCTTTTTAGCTTTAATAATTCTTTCCTACGCCAAAAACTGGGAACCTTTTAGTTCAACCTTTTTGATTGTTATGGCAGGCATTACGATATTAGTAACCATTCTTGACTATGTGATTCCTGCGGGCGGAGCGAAAAAATACGGGGCATCAAAATGGGGTGTGATAGGCGCCATGGCCGGGATCCTAATAGGGGTTTTTATGTTCCCTCCTTGGGGAATGGTTGTAGGCGCGTTCACTGGGGCATTTGCCGGGGAACTGTTAGCCAGAAAGGATGGGGCAAAAGCGCTGCAAGCCGGACTCGGTGTTTTTATCGGAATCATGGTTGGCACAGGGCTAAAACTGGCTTTTTCCGGAACAATACTTTTCTTTTATATTAAAGAGATATTTTAAAAATTAAAGCGCCGCAAGCTTTCCTGCAGTAAACTCGTAAACACGAGTTTACTGACAATAGTAATGGCAAATATCTTTCCTGATCCGGATGACATATGAATTGAAGCTCCCCGCCGCAAGCAGCGTGGAATGTTCTGCCTGACGGCAGTGCTTCGCAGCGACCGTAAGGAAGTTTGCCATTTTTGGATTCGCTCGCTAACCCCGCCGCAAGCAACGGGAAATGCGCTCGCTTTTGCGGTTCAAAGGAGATTCAATATGAAATATTCACAGGCAAAACTGGGGCGTATTTTTGTTATACGTCTTGAAGACGGAGATATTGTTCACGAAGAGATTGAAAGGTTTGCGCGCAATCAGTCTGTTAAGGCTGCATCGCTGATCATTATCGGAGGAGCCGACAAAGACAGCAAACTGGTGGTAGGGCCGGAGCAGGGACGCATGAAAACCATAGTGCCGATAGAGCATATTCTTGACGATATTCATGAAGTGGCAGGCGTGGGAACCATTTTCCCAGATGATGAGGGCAATCCGGTACTCCATATGCACATGGCCTGTGGCAGAAAAACATCTACAATAACCGGGTGCATCCGTAATGGTGTTAAAGTGTGGCACATAATGGAAGTTATACTTTTTGAATTAACGGAAACGACCGGTATCAGAACATTTGAATCCCGAATAGGATTCAAGCTGTTAAATCTATAGCCTCAATATAAATATATTAACGTTTTGAGAACTGAAAACGAGCCCTTGCACCCTTTTGACCATATTTTTTTCTTTCTTTTACCCTGGGGTCACGTTTGATAAAACCGGCCTTTTTCAGAATCTGTCTAAGTCCGGGATCGGATAAAATTAGCGCTTTTGTAATACCGTGTCTGATTGCGCTGGTCTGTCCTGAAAAACCTCCGCCTTTAACACGCACCTTTATATCAAACAACCCGATAGTATTGGTTAGAGTAAGCGGCTGAGTCATAATGGTTTTTGCAAATTTAATCTTGAAATAATCTTCCACCTGACGATTATTAACGACAATTGCTCCCTTTCCGGGCATTAACCAGGTTCTGGCAATAGCGTTCTTTCGCTTTCCTGTTGCATAATAAACATTTTCTTTATTCATATACTATTTCCTGATAATAATTATATTTAAACCCACCTTTTGATGAATTCGTAAAAAGTCGAAAAGTTCTCTTTTCCGTCATTCCGGCGAAAGCCGGAATCCAGTAAATTCAATGCGTTCTGGATGCCGGATCAAGTCCGGCATAACGATTTCAAGACTTTTTACGAGACCATCACCTTTTAAATTGCAAAAAACTAAGCAGCCTCTGGTTGTTGAGCTATATGAGGATGCTTATCGCCTGTATAAACTTTCAACTTTTTAAACAGCTTGCTCCCAAGCCTGTTTTTAGGAAGCATCCCTTTGACGGCAAAACGGATGAGATCTTCAGGCTTTTTTTCCAATAATTTCTTTGCGGTAACTGTTTTTAAACCTCCAATATAACCACTATGTCTATAATAGCATTTCTGGTCCAATTTCCTTCCGGTAAGAACAATTTTGTCCGCATTTATAACTACAACCCAGTCGCCTGTATCCACATGAGGTGTAAACAACGGATTATGTTTACCCCTAAGACGTGAAGCTATCAAAGAAGCCAGCCTGCCGAGTACCGCTCCATTTGCATCAACAATATACCATTTACCCTTATTATCTGCCTGAGTCGCACTGTATGTATATTTTTTCACCCTG
Source organism: Desulfobacterales bacterium (assembly GCA_030017395.1). Lineage (GTDB taxonomy): Bacteria > Desulfobacterota > Desulfobacteria > Desulfobacterales > ETH-SRB1 > Desulfaltia. Next base: position 6,718 of record JASEIZ010000012.1, read on the forward strand.
TGTTTCCTCCTTGCTTAAAAGAGACCTTTATAAATTAAAATATTATATCCTGTCAAGAACAAAAATCAGGCGAAAACATCTCCTAATACGAAAAAATACTTTTTGGAAAATTCGGCTTGTTCCAGGCAAGCGAACGTATGGCATAAAAGATAAAAAAAAGAAAATAATTTTGCGAGAATTATTTTTCGGAGAGAGATTTTATGCTGTTTTTTTAAGCTGACGTTCAACCATATCGGCAAGCGTTAAGGAGTCCAGCACTTTGTTTATTGCATCTTGTATGTTTTTCCATATCTCATAGGTAACACATTTCTCAACTCGATTACATGTCTCAGGATTATCAACACAATCTACAGGGAATATGGAGCCCTCTAAAGCATCAATAATATCACGCAGCTTAATCTGGTCAGTATCTTTGTTGAGCGTATATCCTCCTCCAGATCCACGAATACTCTTGATGAGTCCTGCCAGTTTCAACAGCGGGATTAGTTGCTCCATGTATTTAACAGAAATATTCTGTCGCTGAGACAAACTTTTTACGGAAACAGGGCCTTTTTCATAATTTATAGCTATATCCAGCATGGCCCTGGTGTCATAGCGCGATTTAGTTGACAGCCTCATTTAGATTTACCCTCTTGCTTCTTTCTGTGAGAAAAGCGATCTTGGATATGGATTAATCGCAAAAATATATTGAACTGCAAAAGTATGCAAATCTAAAAATAGTAAGCTTTGTGGCCTCTTGTCAAGGTTAATGCCACATGTTGCTAAAATCATTTTTTCATTGGATGGCACTTACCCTCAAATTTTTTATTGTCATATACAATAGTTACTCTTCTTCTTTTGGTTTTAAATGATCCGGCACAATAACCATCTTGAGAAGAATAGGCTTTAGAAAACTCCACTTGATTCCTATTTTATAAACTTCTTCCAGGTCCCTGATTGCATCCCAGCAATTATGACATGCTGAAACTACAAATTTTGCTCCGGTGGCTAGGATCTGATCACGCTTGACCTTCAAGCCTATGTTTCTTTGTTTCCTATAACGTCCGATACCGTTCAGGCCGCCGCCACCACCACAACAAAAATTGTGTTCACGGTTTGGCTGCATTTCACGAAAATCCTCTGCTATGTATGTCATAATTTTTCTTGTAACATCACACAAACCGCCATTCCTGATATAATTGCAAGGATCCTGAAGTGTAACAGGCTCTTTGATCTTTTTAGCAGGATCTATCTTGAGCTTTCCTGTTTCCAGCGCTTCTAACACCCATTCAACATAATGCATCGATGGCACTGGTGTTTGACCGGTCTTGATCCCTGCCCAATAAGGCCCTTCGATAATCGTTGCCCGGTGAGCGTGGCCACATTCGGTTACAACCATCCTGTTTGGTTTAAGTCTGTCCATTGCATCATAGACCCATTCCACCTGGTTCTTGCAACCGGCCCAGTCCCCGGCAAACATCGCCAGGCTGGTCTCCTCCCAACCCTTGCTGGGAACGGTCCAGTTCTCACCGGCCAAATGGAATAAAATCGATGCCTCTGCAATATCCTCGGGATAGTGTTTTACTTCACGGGCATTTATTGTATACATAATATCCGCATTAGGTTTATCAACAGGGATATTCAGGCCCGGATAATATTCCTCGTTTTCTTCCGCCATCCACTCACAGGTTTCAATAAAATCAGTTACAGTAACATCCATCTGCGCATTATATATCCAATGCATGCCTGATCCTATTTTCATCTCATACGGAACGAAACCCTGCGAAAAACAGAGGCCTCTCAAATAGCTGAACATGACTCCCATATCAATACCATGAGGACAATACATTCCGCAGCGATTACAGCAGGTGCATTTTCCCCACGCTGTATCCATGCAATTGATCATGAATTGAGTATCTACATCCCCTTTTCTTTTTACCAATTCACCAAGCGTGGATTGTATTTTATAAGAGGGAATCTGGGTTGGATCATTATCATTTGCAAGATAAAAGAAACAGGTGTCAGCGCATAAACTACAATGAGCGCAAATTTCCAGCCATGTACGGATTCGAGATTTGCAGGTAGTCTCCAGAGTTTTTTTCAACGCGACCGTATCAACTGGAAATACTTCGAGCTCCTTATAATACCTTACGCCCTTGTCTGCCAATAAGAGATCGAGCTCCTCTTGGGTTTTCACAGGTTTTCTGGTGACAAGAGGTGGAAGGTCTTGGCTTTTTGCTTCTTCTGCCATATTTATATCTCCTTAATGAAATTATTGTTAAATTTTATATAGTTACCAAGCAATTCCCCTGCCTCTCGCTCCCCCCCTCTTTATCCCATAGTCCATACCAATCTGGATTCTGGAGCAGAAGAAGAGAACGAAATGCGAAAGCTTTGTAAAAGGAATTGTTATCAGCATGATCTCGCCACTGAGAATATGCACAATTAACCAAAATTTGTAGTCCATCCATTGATGATAGGCAATATAGCCTGTAATAAAAGGAGCTATCGCAATACCTAAAACTATATAATCCCACGCAGTTGTTAAAAATCTGACATTAGGCTCAACTATACGACGGATTAAAAAGAAGATCCCCGCAGCGATCACTGCTAAGGTCATATAATCTGCTAACTTGTCGGATATGGTAAACCAGCTTATGTTCCACGATTCTTCTATCAGCACTACATGAGCTACCAGAAAGATCGGAGTTATGATAAGGCAGATATGGAATAGATAGGTTACAGCCATAAAAACCGGATGGTTTGCTGTTGTTCGATTGAAAGGCAACAGCCAATGGAAAAGAGATCTTGCCGCTCCAGTAATGCCGCCATCAAGCTTTTCAGAATAGGCCACTCTATCGAGCTGCCAATCAAGACCTTTTACATACCAAACGATTCTGGCGATAATCCCGATAAAAAAGATAGCAAATGAAATCAAGGCAAATGGCCCGCTTACAAATTCATACATGTCAATCCCCCTTTGTTATGTATAAGATCAATACCCCACTTAACAGGGTAGAAAATCCGGTTAATCCCGTTAAAAAAGTTCTCCACAATGGTATGGCATTAAGTTTATTAGAAACAAAATCTATGCCATTTATATTTATTAAATAATTACCTAATATATTTAAATAGATAGATATGAACTGCATTCTGATGTCGTCACAGATAGAATTGCATATTGCAATACTTTAGTTGCAGTTAGTTGTATTTTGAAAAGAATTGTTGCATCCAATCGTCTTAATCTAAAATTGAAGATTCCCCGTAGCAAGAGCTACGGGGAATGCGCTCGCTATTGCGGTTCAAAACTCGACTTTGGGCATTGGATATTCGATGTTCATAGCCTTTTAGATTAACGGGGATACGTCCTTGATATTGGATTGTAATCTGTATGAATTGCGATGCTTTTAGACCCCTTCGAAGGGTCTTCATCAAAAACCATTTATTCTACAGGTGGCAGGTGATTCTTAACAGCGCTTCTTCCAGATATTTGACATTTTTTTCAAGATCATAAGTAGAAAGTATCTTTACATCTTTGACGAGTTCTTTGTCTTCTTTTTCAGATATATTGAGAATCTTTGAAATATAAAAATCATCCAGCTTACCGCCCTCAAGAAGTACGCCACATCCACCTGCGGTTCCAAGAAATTCATCATTATAAAATATCGGCGTAACAAATTTTGTGAAGCCCACGTCGCATTCTCCGATAAAGGTCTTTTTGCTGTTTTTTGCTTTGAGGGACATATTTTGCTGAGCAGATGCGCAAACCAACCGGCCATTTTCATTGCCCTTTATCAGGGGGCAGGCCTTGTTGGCCCATGCAACAGGCGGACAAATAACAACATTGTCGATGTTTTGCACACCGCAGTTGACTGTGAACTTTTCACAAATTTCTTTTACCATCTGCTGCCATGTTTCTTTTGGCGCAATATCTGTAAGTTTCATATAGACTCTCCTGCAATTTGTGTTATTAGGTCGTCATGAGGCATCAGCGAAAAAAAAGCATGTTCTGCTTTGTTCTGTCCCCACGGAATAGTCGAATTAACTACTCGACCAAACATGACGGTTGAGGGATGAATTGACTATGTCTACAAGCCCTTCGACCCGAAGATCATTCATTTTATAATAGAGTCCTCCGAGTGAGGTGGAAAGTTTTTTCATCTGGTCTCTTCCTTTTGTATTGGCCGTGTCGATAACCACCGACTTTATTCCATGCTGTCTTGTTTCCTCCGCCACTTCCATTGCTTCCTTCAAGGCATGAGAAGAGATAAGATCATGAAGAGATGGCAAGCCGCACTCTCCTGTTGAGTGGTAGTGATTAATAACTCGATCCCTGGCTTCTTTAAGTTTCTCAGAGGGTTTCATAATTATATTGGCCTTGCCATCTGAAATGACAATCAGCAAGAGAATTTCGTTTTTCATCTTCAGGGAGTACTTCTTAAGAGCCTCGTTTGCCACACACAGACCTTTTGCAAGAGGTGTTCTTCCTCCGACAGGCATTTGTTCCAGCATCTTTCCAGCCTTTTCCTTGTCAGCTGTAGGAGGGAGTATAACCCTGGCTTTGTTGCCGTTAAAAGTGACCATACCGACTCTATCTCTTTTCTTATACGCGTCATTCAGCAAGGAAAGAACAGCTCCCTTGGTTTGTACCATCCTTTGTTGGGCACCCATAGAACCGCTGGCGTCAACCAGAAAAAGGATTGTTTGAGCAGTCCTTCTGCTTTTTCGTTTTTCTCTAAGGTCTGCATATTCGACAGCTATGGCCAGATTGCCATGGTCACGATAGACCTGATAAGGAGCTGCCGCTCGAAATGTAGCAGCAAAAGCTATATCCATGGAAGCGTTCTTTGGAATCATGGAGCCGATCTGTTTACCAGGACCAAGGTTGGATTCGATCTTGCTTCGCTTGCCACTGCGGGGTTGTCTCGATTTATTTGTAATGACGGAGAGATGTCTGACAGTAAATGGTTTATCTACTCCAAAGACCGCTTCAGCTGGTTGTTTGTGTTGATGTTTCTGCATGTGACTTCCGCTTTCCTTATTGTCTTTTTCAGAAACATCGGTGGATGAATTATTTTCAACCCATTTCTTTAATAACTTTTGAAGCCCGCTTTTTTCATCTGTTTGTGATTGAAAGGACTTTTCTTTCATCCTGTGCGGAAGGACTAAACCGGCGGCTTTTTGAATGTCTGCTTCTGTTACTTCAGTATTACCATGATAAGCAGCCATTGTTCTGGCTGTTTTAATGATAAAAAGATCGGTGCGATGGCCATCTACCCCAAAGTCAAGAGCCATCCGCGCTGAAAGTTTGTACATCTTATCAGGGCATACTACCTTTGATAATATTTTAGAGGCATTGAAAACAGAGTTTCTTAACTGCCTTTCTTTTTCCTTCCATGAGTCAACAAAGGCGGTCGGATCATTCTCAAAATCAAGATACCTTTTGACAACAGAAGTCCTCTGATCAATGTCATCCAAGCCCTGAACATAAACGCAGAGGCCAAACCGATCCAGAAGTTGTGGGCGCAATTCCCCTTCTTCGGGATTCATGGTTCCTAAGAGTATCACTCGTGCCGGATGGCTAAAGGAGATTCCTTCACGTTCGACGATGTTAACACCGGATGCCGCAACATCCAGCAATATGTCCACCAGGTGGTCATCAAGCAGGTTCACTTCATCTACATACAGAATACCTCGATTAGCCTCAGCCAGAATTCCGGATTGAAAACGTCTTTCACCCTTCTTGATGGCATGCTCTATATCAAGAGTACCAATAACTCGATCCTCAGTAGCTCCAAGTGGCAAATCAACAACAGCCATTTTCTGCGTTGTAGTTGGCAACTTTTCACCTTTTTCTATTTGCACGCGACAGTCATCGCACAGAGCGCCAACATCTTGCGGATCACAGTGAAAATGACATCCCTCTACCACCTCAATTTCCTGCAAGAGAGATGCCAGGCTACGGATAGCCGTAGATTTAGCCGTGCCTTTTTGACCGCAAATCAGCACTCCCCTTAAAAGAGGATTAATGACGTTCAGGATTAAAGCCTCCTTCATTTCATCTTGCCCTACGATAGCTGTAAAAGGGAAATTAATCATACAGGCTCCTCTATTTCTCCTCTCTTTCAAAATATGATACAAAACCATCAGATTCATATTATCAAGATGTGTGCCAAGTTTATTATCGAAACTTTCATGTATATATTTCATATAGTAAGGCATATATCCTGAATCGTTCTTTATGTTGCAAAGTGCATTATTGCTGTTGCATATAGTTGCAAATTGAAATACTTTATGTGCCAAGGTGGGGGGTAAAAGTCTATCCGAACGAATCATACGATTTATGCTCCATACCGTATTTCTTCATCTTTCTCCAGAGGGTAGTTTTGTGGATGCCAAGCCCTCTGGCAGTCCAGCCGCGATGACCATAGTATTTTTGCAAAGTCTGCTTTATCAGTTCTGCTTCGGTTTCCTGCAAATTCTTTTCGGATAAAGAGGAGGGGGATGTTGTTTTTTCTCTCTGGTAACCCTGCATACTCTTTGGAAGGTATTTCAACTCCAATATATCTCCACGACATAGTACAAAAGCGTGTTCAATGATATTTTCCATCTCCCTGATATTGCCGGGAAAGTCATAATTCATAAACCTTTCCATTACTTCATCTGACACACCGGAAATCTTTTTTCCGGTAAGCGCATTGAATTTCTCAATAAAGTGGTCAACCAGGAGCGGAATATCATCCATACGCTCCGATAGTAACGGCAGATCTATCCTTACGACACTGATCCGGTAATACATATCGTCTCGAAAGCTTTCTTTTCTTATCAGTTCAAGAAGATCACGATTTGTGGCCGTAATAATGCGAGCATTTGCCCTGAGTGTTTTGTTTGAACCTAACGGCTCATAGGTACTATCCTGAAGAACCCGCAGAAGTTTTACCTGAACCGAAGGCGAAATATCTCCAATTTCATCCAAAAAAATTGTACCCTCATTGGCAAGGGAGAATCGTCCGGACTTGTCCTGCTTGGCATCGGTAAATGCACCTCTTACATAACCGAAGAGTTCACTTTCAAGCAAAGTATCAGGAAGGGCTCCACAGTTTACGACCACAAAAGGGCCATTTTCCCTTGGGCTCAGGTCGTGAATCGCTCTGGCAAAGAGTTCCTTGCCGGTACCGCTTGCTCCATGGATAAGAACAGTCGAGTTGCTCTGGGCAATGTCAGGCAATATTTTGAACAAATCCTGCATCTTGTGATTCTTGCCGATTATATCTTTGAAAGTATACTGCTGAGCAATTTCCTTTTTTAGAGATTCTATGGCTGAAAGATCTCGAAACGTCTCTACTCCGCCGACCACTTTGCCCTGCCAATCTTTCAATACAGCAGTGGAAATACTTACCGGAATTGTCTTGCCCTGCTTGTTCTTTATGTTGATCTTCATGTCAAGGACGCTGCCGAGGGTATTTATCGTCTTCTTAAGAGCGCAACCTCTTTTGCAAATGCTGGCGTGAAATATTTCCCAACACTTTTTGGCAATCGCTTCCTGTCTGCCGATTCCTGTAATTTTTTCGGCAGCACGATTAAATGAAGTGATATTCCAATCCTTGTCTACGGTAAAAACTCCTTCGGTTAGACTTTCTAAAACAGTATATAAGAAAGGTGCTTCCATTTTAAATAAAGGGCTCCTTTTCTCGATCTTACTCGCAAAAGACCTTTTACGAGAGCATCGGTATTTTTATACGTCAATCACTACACGTGGTTTTTCTATACATTCATATAGTATGTCACTCAGAAACCTAACATTCATGCCAAGCTTATAGTGACGGATAACATCCTCAAGCCCACCATAGCAGCTATGGCAGGGAGCAATAACGGTTTCTACATTTGTGGCTGCCAGCTGCCTGGCTTTAATTTTGCTTCCGTGCATTTGTTTCATATTCCAGTGTGGGCCGCAATTTATGACACCGGCTCCGGCACAGCAACAGTAGCTGTGCTCACGGTTCGGGTGCATTTCCACAAATTCCTTACATGTGGCATTTATCAAATAACGGGCCATTTTATACAAAGCACTTCCCTTGTCCACATTGCACGAGTCATGGAGAGTCACGGGTTCTTCAAATTTCTTAGCGATGCTTATCTTCCCGTCACGCAGCAGCTCATAATAAAATTCAATGGAATTGACTATCTCTATTGGATACCATTTCCAGCCGAGCCATTTGTTGCCAATATCGTAAATAGAGTCGCACTCACTGATAAGGATTTTTTTGACCTTAAGCCTCATAGCAGTCTCAAAATGGGTCTTCTTTACCCGACTCATTATTTCATTGTCACCAGTGTACATGGTCATATCGCTGTTATCAGGGCCGGGCGCGGCAGGCATGGTCCAGTTCACCCCTGCAGTATCCATGATCACAGCCGCCTTATATATAAACTGAGCACGAAACTCTGGCCGAGGACTTATAACTGAGTACATAATGTCTGCGCCTTCTTTATCAACAGGGATTCGAAGTGTAGCTATTTCATTTTGAGCTTCCTCTTCTTGCTGCTGCAGGCTATTGATCCATTCATCCTCTTTGATCCACATCTGGTTCATGGTGACTGAATAGGAATTTGCTATATCCTGAATATACTGTGGCGTAACGCCCAATATATAGCAAATCCACCGGACGATAAGGATGATGTCGGCGATATCGATCCCAAATGGACAGTACATGGCACATCTACGACATAGGTCGCATTCTGTTTGGGCTATTTCAGACGCTTTTTTTATAAACTCGGGGCTTACTTTCCCTTTCTTCTTCAGGATCTCCCAGATTGTTTGCTTTACCTTGACAACAGGAGCATAGTATGGATCTTTATCGTGTGAAAGGTAGTAATGGCAGGCCTCAGAGCAAAGTCCGCAGCTAACACATGTATCCACATAGGCCTTGAGATAGGCGCTGGTCTCGCCTTTCAACACACGGCTTATCACCTGCTGGATCATGTCCGTCGTCAGCGTCGCAGCGCCTTCGTCCAAGCCTATATCTACGAACTTTTTTTCCGGTTTCTTGACAAATTGAGCCATGACAGATCACCATCAAATCTTTGTTATCGGTAAAACCCTGCGATAATATTTTCCATTTTCGATAGCTCTAATCAGAACCTTATTCCCATTCGGGCTGAAAACCGGATTCCATAAAGCTTCGCAATAATGTTTCCATGTCTTGCCATTAATGACAATGGTATAATAACCGTTTTTTTCCACCCTGGCCGCAACATTGCGGCTGTCCGGGCTGAAAACCGGTTGCCATGTCATGTCATAGGTGTCTTTCCATGACTGGTCGTCCACAACAATGGTCCATAGCCCTTTATCCCTGCCGGCTGCGGCCACACTGTTGCCGTCCGGGCTGAAAACAACATCCGTGATAAGGTCGCTAAACGTTGTTATCCAGGGATGTTCGTTCACAGCTATTGTCCATTTGCCGAATTTGGGTGCAACAATAGCTGCCAGTTTTGAACCGTCAGGACTATAGATTTGGCCCCATAGCTGAAAAAACTTGCGATCCCATATCTGTTTTCCGTTTTCAGCGAGAGTCCACTTGTCCGCCACCCTTACCGGCGCTGCAACTGCTTTATTGTCAGGACTGAACACAGGCGCCCAAACGCAACTAAATGTATCTTGCCAGAGCGCCCCATCCACCGCTACAGTATAATCATAAAGACTTGTTCTAACTTCGGCTGCCAGATTCTTGCTGTTTGGGCTAAAAGCCAATCCCCATACATTCACAAAATTTCTGTCCCAGGCTTTGCCGTCAGGCGCTGCCGTATAGCATCCCTCCTGAAACTTAAAAATATCACCTTTTCTAAATGCTACGGTTTGAACTACAGCCGCTGTCCTTTTGCTATCCGGACTTATCGTAAGGTTATTTGTGTCGTAAAACATATTTCCCAGGAGTTCGCCGTTGACGACGACACCATACTGCCTGTCTTGCCGGATGGTCGCAGCAATATTCTCACCATTTGGACTAAACATGGTATTCCACACATAATCGAACCTGTTTTTCCAGGTATTGCCGTCCACAGCAACCGTCCATTTACCTTTCTGAGATACAAGAACCGCAAGCCGACCATCAGGTCCAAACTTGGCATGCCAAATCCTGTCAAAGTGGTTTAACCAGATTTCTCCATTAACACAGACACTGAATTCGCTTTTTCCAATCTTCACAACAGCGGCTATCTTTTCTCCATCAGGACTGACTTTCGGCTCCCCGACCCACTCAAACTTAGTCTTCCAGTTACCGGTATTCGCAACCAGCCTGGTGCCTATCTCCCAGTTCCAACTGTTTGAATAGAGCATCATGCCTCCCTTTTTTATTATACTCTTTTGTCAACAAAATTCGTGCCAACCCTAATTTTGCTGTAATTATTATTAACCCGGCAAAATAACATATAGGCTTTGTCATGCCGGACTTGATCCGGCATCCAGCGTGTTTTCCTGGATAGCGCTAATGGTTAGCGCTGACGCTTCACTTCGTGTCACTTCGTGTCCGGCTTTCGCCGGAATGGCGGCTTTAGGATGTTTAATTGCCGAAGCAATAATATATTGAAGAACCCTGTGGACCCGTATAAGCGGGAGCTTCGCTTCCGCTTCAACAAGGCTACAGTGAATGCGCTCGCCATCGCGGTTCAACAAGGTAAATACGCTATGCAGATGATTTAGATGGTTGGATATAGCAACATAATGATTGCAGGCAAGTTGCATTATGCAATATAAGGATTGCGCGAAGAGGATTACTTAAACTTGGCGCTTTTCAAGTGGATTTTTTTGAAGTGAATCATGCTGCAGAAAATATTTTGTTGAAGTTTGAGGGGAGAGAGAGGCATAAGATGTTTTTACGATTAGGGTTTAAGACCGTATTTTTTTAACTTCCTCCACAAAGTTGTCTTGTGGACACCCAGCTCTTTTGCTGTTCTGTCACGATGACCATAGTTTTTTTCCAATATTTTTTTGATCAAAAGCCTTTCAGTTTCTTCGAGCGTATTGTGATGTAACAAAGCTAAGGCAGAATCTTCCGGCTCCCTGTAATGCAGGCCCCCGGGAAGGTGTCGCAGCCCTATTAGCGGATCTTTGCAAAGCACGAAAGCATGCTCAATAATATTTTCCAGCTCTCTGACATTACCGGGGTAGTCGTAGTTCATAAGCTTTTCCATGACTTCATCGGATACACCGCTAATCTGGTTATCCATCAGAAAGTTAAACTTATTAATGAAGTGCTCAATCAGGAGGGGAATATCGTCACTTCTTTCCCGCAGTAGAGGAAGGTCTATCCTGATCACGTTGATCCGGTAATAAATATCTTCACGGAAGGTACCTTCCCTTATTAGTTCAACAAGATCACGATTTGTAGCGGTAATAACGCGAACATCAGCGGTGACCGTTTTGTTTGAACCCAGGGGCTCATATTGTTTTTGGTGGAGAACCCTAAGGAGTTTTACCTGCACCGAAGGTGATATGTCTCCAATCTCATCAAGAAAAATAGTGCCCCCTTTTACCAGAGCAAATCGACCCGGCTTATCTGTCTTGGCATCAGTGAAAGCGCCTTTTACATATCCAAACAATTCACTTTCAAGCAAAGTATCAGGCAGGGCGCCACAATTTATAATCACAAAAGGTTTCCTCTTTCTTGGACTCAGGTCGTGAATCGCTCTGGCAAAGAGTTCCTTGCCGGTACCGCTTGCTCCCTGGATCAGAACACTCGAATTACTTTGAGCGATGTCGGGAAGCGTTTTAAATATGTCCTGTATTTTGTGATTTTTACTAATTATGTCTTTAAAAGTATACTGCCTGGCAAGTTCCTTCTTTAAGGATTCAATTGCCGAGATATCTCGAAACGTTTCTACGCCGCCTACAACCTTTCCGTGTTCGTTCTTTAAAATAGCCGTAGATATACTTACCGGAATCGATTTATCTTCTCGATTCCTGATAGTAATCCTGAAGTCAAGGAGATTTTTCCCTGTAGTAATCGTCTTTTTCAGAGCACAACCTGTTTTGCAAATACTGGCATGGAAAATATCGGAACACTTTCTCCCCAAGGCCTCTCTGGCGCTTATGCCTGTAATTTTTTCTGCAGCCTGATTAAATGATGTAATATTCCAGTTTCTATCAACAGTAAAAACCCCTTCGGTTATGCTATCCAAAATAGTATGTATAAATTTTTGTTCCATAAATAACCCTGTGAATTTACCCCGTTAGAAAACCCTGTCTTTTTTAACGCTCATAAATTGCAGATACCATAAAAAATATCAAGTGCTTTCTGCACGGATGTTCCTCGTTTCCGGGGTTTTAAAGAAAACGATCAGCTCCCTTATTGGCGATTGCCCCACTCACTGTGTTCGGATTGAAGCTCCCCGCGGCAAGCCACCAAGATGGCAATTTTAAACCGTGATAGCGAACGTCTGCCTTAACTTGTCGGGACAAAGCGAAGATTCCGTTTCGGCGGGGCTGCAGGGAATGCAAGCGAATTTAAAAATGGCTGACTTCCTTAAGGTCGAATCTCGCTCAAAAACGGGACTGTAGCTTGCTTGCTACAGGAAGTTTTCAATGTCTTGATAATGCCAACTTTTTTTCTTGATAATAGAGAAAAAGTTGGTACACTTAATTTCTCTGAAAAATTTTCATAAAATTAAGCAGTTTGGAGTTAAAATACAATTGAAAGTCTAAATAGATTTATCAACTATGGATAATACTTTTTCCGTATTAACGCTTAATCTGCGTTTTGGCCTGGCAGATGACGGCCCCAACAGCTGGGATCACCGAAAAAAATGCTTTCCATATCTTTTAAAAAACCATAATGCAGACTTTATCGGTTTCCAGGAAGCAAACGATTTCCAGACAGATTTTCTCAAAGATATCCTGCCTGAATTTAACTTTATTGGAAAGAGAAGCCCTGCTCCGTCCTTTTGGCAAAACAATATTATTTTCTATAAAAAAACATGGGAATGTATTCATAATGAGCATTTTTTTCTAAGCCCAACACCAATGATACCCAGCCGTTCACGTGAAAGTCGCTGGCCCAGGCAATGCACTATTGGAATGTTCAAAAATAAAAACCGGGTTTTGATATATATAAATACCCATTTTGATTTTGATGCCGCAGTTCAGACCAAAAGCGCTAAGCTGATTATGGAACGGTTATCAAACCTGCCGCCTAAACCGCCCGCAATTCTCATGGGAGACTTTAACGCAACCCCTTCGTCTCCTTGTTATAAGATATTAACCGGTCAGGATAAAAAATCAAACTCAACAAACAAGCTCTATTTTAAAAACACCTTCAGGGAACCTTTCCCTGGAACACACCATGGGTTTTCGGGAAATAAAAACGGAAATCATATTGACTGGATTCTTTATCGCGGCAGGATTATTCCTCAGGAAAGCAAAATAATATACGATATAATCAATGGGATTCATCCATCAGATCACTACCCGGTTTATACAAAATTCAAACAGGAAAAAGATGAAGCCTAAACAAATCTCTTTACTTTGTCGGCTCCTGTTTCGAAATACAATTTACCTCGCCATTTAATATTCCACCGGCCTCAACAACAAGATTTTTACATACGATCTTGCCGCTGCAGCTTCCTGTTGAAAGTATAATCAGCTCATTAGACGCACTGAGTCCCCCTTCAAATTTTCCGCCCATTGTTATGCTTGCAACCTTGGTATCGGCGCAAACAACCCCTCCTTCGGCAACAATCACGGTTTCTCCGACAAGGCTTCCCTTCACGGTGCCCTTTATTACCAGTTTCCCTTTAACAGAAACCGTACCATCAACTGTCAGCCCCTCATCAATAATAGATATATTATCCGATTTGTTCCACATGACGCATCTCCTGAACCATAAAAGCAAGTGCCTTCCCATAGCTTGTAGTGGCTACTCTTATAAAAATACGTTAATACAACACGGCCGTAACCGGATATTTATTGTAAAACAGGTTCTTTCAAATCGACAAACAATTCGCCCACCTGTTTTTCATTGCAGGTAACTACCACCCGATAGGAGATCCCGTTTTTGTTCAGAGAATAGCGTTTCCAAAGGTCTCTGGCTGTGTTAATTACATACCCCCTGTCTTCTCCGGTATTATTGCCGGTATTGCCGACATAGCCCTTAAAATTTACGATCATATCTGACGGATCTCCGGGACCACCGATTACATCAACAATTTCAAACTGATCAATGGCGATCGGTTTGAAATTG
>JASEIZ010000130.1 GCA_030017395.1 Desulfobacterales bacterium
ATACAGCTTTTTTGCTTTTTCAATATATTTGTCTTCTTCAACCGGAGGATATACGAAGAGGATAGTGTTGCCGCCATTTGCGTCACGCTTCAACTGGGGTCTGTTGTCGATATGCAATGCAACTTTCAGATCATCAAATTTCTGTTTATGCTCTGCTTGAAATGACATTGATCAGTTCTCCAAAGTTATATTTCAGATCGATTATTAAATTCTTACCGGTTGTTTGCATATTGAAAAAGTCAGTATACTTTGCTCGTTTTAGAACGACAGGCAAGTCGTTCTTTTCGATAAAAATAAAATCAATGTATCTGTTTTTTAATATATCATGCTGATCCGGAGCGATTGCCATTAGAAGATATATAAAAAAGATGATGCTGGTATCGTCTACCTGAATATATTTAAACTCCTTTTTCTGCCTGCCTTTAACAAAATCAATTTTTTTAAGGAATGTCAGATACTTTGAAGCAACCTTTTCTATTGTGCTGTCTGCCCATGCCTTCACAACGTCATTTGTTTCCCTGAAGTGATTCAAATATGCAACTATTTCATTATTCTTTATTTGGACCCTGCCGGAACGATATGCCTTGATAAAAGCTTTTGTTGTGATGTTTTCAAATAGCGTATTGTTGATTCCCAGCATCCAAAAAAGCGAAAACCGCTTGGTGTTTTCAAGCCCGCTTGATTTATAAAGCGAACGAATAAGGGTTTCATGATCATTATTTTTAAACTGCCAGAAGGCGCTTTTGACACCAGATAAAAATCTAATCCTGGATTCGACTGTTCTGATATTGTAAATATTTCTGTTAATGACAGACTCGTAAATATCATCTTTCGATGCATTTAGGGAAAGCTGGCGCAACACATCATATATAAATTGATAATCAGGAATACTGCCGATTACGTTAATGCTGGTGTTTATAGTGTTGTCCATTGAGATTATTCTTGCTAATCAATTCCAGCAATTTGTTCAATCGAAAAAACAAACCCGACTTTGACAGGTCAGGTTTATTTTTTCGGTTTTTTTAACCCTGTAATTCTTGCTTTGTTATAACTGTCGTGGATATCAAATAAGACTTTCCGGGATAATTGTGGAGATTGAAGGAAGCGTTTGTATAACATCCTCATTGTTTCTACTGCTAACTCTCCCATTATTTCAATGTCTTTGCTGTATTTATCTAACTGACTCTCCTTTGTTGGATATAGCGGTTCATCAAAATCTATCGCACAATCTTGTTTAAATAATGGGAATTGTTTTGTTTCAAAGATAAAACAACTATGTCTACTTCGCTCGCCGTAATCCTTAAAGTGCTGTAACTGAGTCGTTGTTGTGCTTAAATAGACAGTTGCGATTTGGGCAAATATCCCAGAAAACCCAAGGCAAATAAACCACCGAGCTTTCTTTTTACCGCCGAATCTTTGTGATGGAAAATTATTCCATCGAATAACTGTGCCTACCTTAAGATTCAAGATGCCATAGCTTTATAAGTCAAATACACTGTTTCTTGATAGGTTAGTTCATTTTCGCGTTTAAACAGTGGGTCCCCGACAAATTCTAATGCGTAGTCAATAATACCATTGGGTTTTTGTGCCCAAGTGCGTTTCCAAGCAAGGATGTCTTCATGGCTACAATCACTTATAACATCGGTCGTCATCCACCGTGTTGCATATATTTCTAAAAGTCTCTCCATAAGTTCAATTTCATATGGAGAAAAAAAGTCCATATTGGGCTTCTTAGTGCAGGTAACAAATTCCCCTTTTTCATCTTTTTTAAACCGATAGAGGGGGGTGTCTTTTTTGTCTTGATAAATTTCAATGGGAACTGGACCCCGTTTCATTGCTTTATAAACCAACCCAAGCGCAGGTCGTCCAGTTTCTCTTAAGCTAATAAAGTCCAAAAATCCCAAATATTTGTACAGATAGGTTTGATAGAGAGGCTTTTTTGTTTTTTGGAGGTGCTTTTTTGCAAAAAAAGCTATGGCATTTTGAGTTTTTTCGTTTTTATATGGAATCATTAGAAAAATCTTTCTGTTGCTTGCCGATTTTAATTAATATATTCTTTATAAATTGTTGTCAATAGGTGGTTGTTATGATTTGAAAAACAGAGCAATTGTTGTGCCACATAATCTATGATGATTTATTGGGGGACTTAAGGAATATCCTCAATTTATAAGTTTATATCGTCAATAAGTAAATGTAAAAAAAGTGAGCCGTCATGTTTTGCTTTTCAACAATTCATTATATGCTTCCGACAATTTAACAAATTTTTCCTTTTCTCCCCCTTTGTCAGGATGAAGTTTTTGGGCCATTTGCCGGTATATGCGGGTTAAACCCTTTTTGCTCATTTTTCTCAGAGCATCCTTTTTTAAACCGAATATCGTACTTGCTTCATCTAAAATTACTGAAGCTCTTCTGCGTGGAGGAACATAACCTCTTTTGCTGTTTATGTAGTCACGGACATAGTCGTCCAGAAAAGAACTCTCGCCATATTCGCTATCAAAGAATATAATAACATACCTGATTAGATATTCGTGCAGGTTGCCTTTTGTATCCATTCCGCTCCAGAAAGAGCTGTCCTTGTTCAGCCGGCATATTTCTTCGAGGAAATATTGATCAACCCTGTTTTGATTCAGGCCCTGAGGCATTGATTTTGCTATCAACTCAGTAAAATACTTCTGCAGATCAAAAATTACATAAACATATACCTTGAATTCTGATCTATCAAGAGTCCTCTCCATGTCCATAAAGTATTGTTCAAGCTCATCTCTTGATTTATTGATAAGCCTGCTAAACAGCTTTGGGGACATACGTCCAATTCTTCCCTGATCTATATGCCCAAACTTTAAATAATGAACTCTCCGCTTGTCGAAAAGATGAAAATTTGTTAGCGGCCTTTCTTCTTTTTCTTTATCGGCGTTTTTTCTTCTCGATATTCCTCCCATGTGACGATACGGCTCCAGCGCCGCTCTGATTTCAGGCTTTAAAAAACGCCAGAAAATATCGTCGAGATCGTCAACAGAATGATTACGGCTTAAAGTCCGGAGTCTGTCATCAACTGTTTCATCGATATAGAATGCATTTCCTCCGGGATAAACAATATATTGGGATGGATCTGTTCCCAGATCAAACATATCGCGGCTCCGCAGGCATTCCCCGTCGCGGTAGGATTCCCTGATAAAATAACGGGTTTCCCCTTTGATTGTTTTTAAAGCAAGATACAAATCGTTTTATCTCCAAGGCGATATTGATGGCGTCAAAAAACATTTTTTGTAGCCGTTCACGGCTTGAAATTAGAAATTAGGAAGAGATTAAAATAGAAATTGGAAATTAGAAATCGGGAAGAACAGTACAAAAGCATGAAGGCCAAATTTCCAATTTCAACGTTCCGTGAACGGTTACCATTTTTTATACATTAACAAATTACATCCGGTTATGCAAAATCAAACAGGACAACAATTGTAAACCGGCATTTATTTTGTTATGGTAATTTTATGGCGCCATTACCCAAACAATCTAATTGTATCCGATGCGGAACCTGTTGCAAAAAAGGGGGGCCATCTTTTCACCTTGAAGATAAGAACCTGATTGAAAAGGGTATTATTTTATCAAAACATATTTATACTATCAGAGAAGGCGAACCTGTCTTTGATAATGTTCAAGGCCGGCTTCAGACCGCAGCCACCGATATAATAAAAATAAAAGGCGGCAAGCATTCATGGACGTGCATCTTTTTCGACGAAGATGATAATAACTGCAAAATATATAAAAACAGGCCGATTGAATGCAGAGCTCTTAAATGCTGGGATACTGAAGAATTAGAAAAGATATATTCAAAAAACCGGCTGACCCGTAAAGACCTGTTATCAAAAATCAAGGGCCTTTGGAATCTGATCGAAGATCATCAGACTCGGTGCTCGTATAAAAAGATCAAGGGATTTGTAAGTAAATTAAATACTGATAAAAAAAATAAAGCCATTAAAGGCATACTCGATATCATCAAATATGACATTCATCTGCGCCCCTTGCTTGCCGAAAAGGCGGGAATAAACCCTGATATGATTGATTTTCTGTTTGGCCGTCCTTTAACCGAAACAATCAAAATGTATAACTTGCAGGTAAAACACAAAGATGATAGGTATTATCTTAACCCATTAAATATGTCCACAAAATTGATGAATTCGTAAAAAATCGTCACTCCGGTGAAAACCGGAGTCCAGATGATCTGCAACTACTTGAAAAGACTGGATTCCGGCTTTCGCCGGAATGACGGTTAAGGGGTATGATGGACTTTTTACAAAGCCATCATAATTCATCCGCATTGAACGGCCGGCAATAACCATGCCCCGGATAGATAAATTTTAGACCCTTTATCTGCTTGATTTTATAGATTGAATTTTCCTGATCCTTCTTGCTTGCTACAAATGAATTGTTTACAAGCTTATCCTGGATTACCACAATGAAATCTCCGGAAACAAGGATTCCGCTGTCAGGGTCAAAAAAGGAAACCGAGCAGGGTCTATGACCGGGAGTCTGTATGGTAATAAACCCCGGCAGCACTTTTTGTTCGTTTGCAAAGAATTCAACTCGATCCATGGGAAATCCTTTTGTAAACGGCGTGCCATACAACCCGCCATTAAACAGATCACCAAACTTCGGGTAATAACCATACTCTTTCATACACGGCAGGAGTATTTTAATATAATCGCCAAATGAAGGATAAGGAATGCGTTTATGGCCGACGACAAAAGGTTTTGCTTTTTCGTGAAGCCAGATTTCGCAGTTTTTGAAAACTTTTTTAAGGCTGATCCATCCTGCAACATGATCCACATGAAAGTGTGTGCAAACAATGCGTCTTAAAACAGGTAAGGGCTTTAACACGTTAAATAAGCTTTTAATATCAGAAGGCATGCCGCAATCAATAAGAAATGTAGCATTCTGTCGTTTGTCTTCTATAATATAAATATTACTGGTTCCGCCCCTGAATTGTTGGATAGTACGGTGACCAGAAAGCTTTTGAGTCTTAGTAATCATTTTTTATTATTTAACTTTAGGCAGACCGTTTTGATTCCATCCTCTAAGATTATAGTAATCCTTCAACATGGTCTTGAGCTCATCTTCAGTTATGCTGGTTTTGGTTTTATGAAACTTTTTGTATAAACGCCTGGGAAGATTGTCATCCTCCGGTTTCAGGCCTTCACGAATATTAAAACAACGGATCATATCCGTTATTTCTGCAGCTCTTTTCTGAAGAGACTCTTTGCTTTCTTTTAAGCCGGTTGTAATTTGAATGAGTTGGCTCAACCCTTCCCATGAACACTGGTCTTTGTAAAATCGGCACAGTATCAGGACGTCCATGATGGTCAGACGATCCTCGAAATCAACAAAGAGCTTTGCTTTGTCTTTAATAACATCAGGATCGATCAGGCCGGTTAATTCCGGGTTGTGGAAGTTTGCTCTTAAATGGCATGCTCCTCTTTCAGACACCGCAAAACCAAGCCCGCTTCCCTTAAGGCTTCTTGGATCATATCCCGGCAGCTCGAGTCCCTTAACATGAACTGCAAAATCCTCCAGGTTCCATTCTTTTGCGGCATATCTAATCCCCCTTGCAAGAATATCCCCAACCCCCTCTCTTTTTGCAATCATTTTAAGCAAACCGGCGATGCCATCCACATCACCATAATCTATATGAAATTCTATCCTTTTCTTTCTTGCAGCTTCGATTGTAAATCCGCAAAGATTGCCGGCTGTTATTGTGTCCATACCAAGCCTGTCGCAGATATCGTTTAAATAAGCGATTTCCTCGATGCTGTCAATCAGGCAAATGCCGCCAAAAGCATAGATAGTCTCGTATTCAGGTCCTTCGATCTTAAGCCCTGCATGGCGGCCGCTGACAATTGTGGTCATTCTTCCGCATGAAATAAAACATTTGGGGCAGGCATGAGGTTTAACGCTGC
Organism: Desulfobacterales bacterium; assembly: GCA_030017395.1. GTDB lineage: Bacteria > Desulfobacterota > Desulfobacteria > Desulfobacterales > ETH-SRB1 > Desulfaltia. The sequence continues at coordinate 5,952 of JASEIZ010000130.1, forward strand.
AGCGCTCATGCAGCGCCTGTGAGCTGATATTTTCCCATCCGTTAAAAAATCCATGTGCCCAGTATCTTGTTGGAAATGTTCCAGCTAAATTAGCGGTCCTGACCATGTTTGGAGTTCCCCAGGATTTGAAAGCCAGAACCGATGGATTATCCCTTGATTTTTCCGCAACCTGCTTTGAAAAGGTTTTGATATTCTCTTTATCA
>JASEIZ010000131.1 GCA_030017395.1 Desulfobacterales bacterium
AAAATTTGAAGCCTGACACCGCATCACGGAAAAATGGCAGTTATGCAAAGGTCTCGGTATTGTCATTTCGGCAGGTTGCAGAAAAATTTATGGTCTAAGAGACTGTCTGAGATGTCTCTATCAGCCTCCTAACCGACAATCTGTACAATACTTGAGACAGGAACAAGGCGTACTTTTTTTTGAAGTTCTGGAAGCTCTTCACGAAAAACCTCATACGTTACTTCGTGCGGATGTGCAATACCTACGGCTGTGCCATGAATTTCAGCAATGCGAATCAATTTTTTTATTTGCTCGCGAATAAAGTCGGGCTCCTGCATATGATCAAGAAAAACATCCCGTTGAGCAAAAGGAATCTGAAGCAGACGAGCCGACGGCTTGCAAATGCTTTCAGGCGTTGTGAGACTATCAATAAAAAAGAGCCTTCTTTGTTTCAACACGGAAAAGATTTGATACATTTGGGTGGATTCGGCTGTCATTTTTGAACCCATATGGTTGCTGACCCCTTTAATTGAAGGAATGGCATCCAGGTTTTTATTGAGCTGATCAATAAGTTCATCAGGAGACATGGATGTAAGTAAAGCGTCAGGCCCGGGGTTAACCCCGGGATATTCATTAGGCTCCATTGGCAGATGAAGCATGATTTCAAAGCCTTTTGTCTGGGCATTCCTGATAATTCTTTGCTGAAAAGGGCTGTGCGGAAATACGGAAAAGCTAAGCACAGCATCAAGACTTAAAAATTTTTCAGCGATTCTGTGTTCATAGCCAATATCATCTATAATAATTGCCACTTTTGGCAAAGCTTTTGGTATAGGCTTTGGTTTATAATCCGGTTTACGTAACACATCGTCAGGTTTGTAGTATATTTCAAACAAAGGTGTTTTAAATGCCTGCTTTTTTTGTACCGGCGGCACAGTTTGCTTACGCAATAACAAATAATGTGCCAGAAAACCGGCAACAAGCACCAGCAGCACTAACAGAGACAGCCCTGCAATCGTCTTTTTTAAATCCGTTTTTTTAGTTTTATTTGTACTGAAAAATACTTTTTTTTGTTTTGTTTTTTTTCTTTTTATAGTCATTTAACTGCTTAAAATTTCATAACTTCTAAGAATGTCAAGAGCGCGCATAACCTGGTTGTCTTCAAGCAGCCTTTCAAGAGTAAGGGATTCATGTATGGATGGATGAACATGTATCTTTCTGGCATCTTCTTTGTCATCAGCATCTTTTATTGCATCCGGCTCTGCTTTAAGATGATTCTTTAGATCCTTTTCCTTCATAGGGTCATCATTGGTCTCTTCCTTTTCTATGGTTCTTTGTTTTACTTCTATATCCGGAATAATACCTTGAGCCTGAATAGATCTTCCACTCGGAGTATAATATCTGGCAATGGTAAATTTAAGCCCATATCCGTCTCTTAAAGCTTCTACTGTCTGAACAGATCCTTTGCCAAAAGAGGTAGTTCCGATAATAATGGCTTTTTTATTATCTTGAAGCGCGCCTGCCACAATTTCGGACGCGCTGGCGCTTCCCCCGTTAATCAGCACAACAATAGGATAGTTCCTTTTTACCTCGTTTGGATGAGCTCTAAAAATTTTTGTATGTTCTTTCAGCCGTCCTTTGATGGATACGATTTTACCCTTTTCAAGAAATAGATCTGTCACCGAAATTGACTGATCAAGAAGTCCGCCAGGGTTATCTCTAAGATCAAGAACAAGCCCCTTTAGGGGGACACTGCCTGATTCAAGCTTTGCCAGGGCCAGTTTTAGCTCATCAGTTGTGTTATCCTGGAAATTGGTAATCCAGATGTAGCCGTATCCGGGCTGTAAAACAAGCGACTTTACGCTTATAACCGGAATAATATCACGAACCACCTTGAAATCTATCGGTTTTGATACCCCTTTCCTTATTATTGTTATAACTACCGGATTTCCTTTAGGGCCTCTCATCTTCTTAACAGCTTCCCAGAGCATCATATCCTTGGTTAATTCCCCATCTACTTTTATAATTGTATCTCCAGCCTTTATTCCGGCTTTGTAAGCAGGGGTGCCTTCAATTGGAGATATAACGATAATAACACCTTTTTGCATGGTTATAACTATACCAATGCCGCCGAACTCACCATGGGTACCAATCTGCAACTCTTCAAAAGCCTCGGGTGGAAGCAATGCGGAATGAGGATCGAGGCTGCTTACCATTCCCTGAACAGCCTTTTGAATTAATTTTTTTGTGTCAACCTCATCAACATAGTTTTTTTCAACCAGTTCGATGACATCGGAAAACAGTTTAAGCCCTTTGTATGTCTCATCGCTGCCCGCTGAAAGATCGTGGTAAAACCCGGTACCGATCGACCAGAATATTAAGGCGATTATCATTACAAACCAGAGTTTAATATTTTGTTTTTTCTTTATAGTCATACCGTTGCTCCTTTTGATATTAGTCGAGTCGTCGAGTGGGAAATTGGTCGACTACTTGACTACTCGACTACTTACAGACTGTTGCACCTGTCTGAGCGGTTGCCTGTTTTTTTAATTTGTTCTAACCTTTTATTAGCCACTCAAGCGGGTCAACCGGTCTTCCGTTATGACGAACCTCAAAATAGAGTTTCGGGCCGATCATTGAACCTGTATCGCCAACCGTGGCAATAACTTCACCCGCTTCAACATAATCGCCCTTTGTTTTAAAAAGCTCTTCAGCATGCGCATAGACCGTGCAGAAACGATCTCCATGATCTATGATAATCATATTTCCATAACCTTTAAACCATCTGGAAAAAAGTATTTCTCCATCATATACCGAACGTATTGGTTCGCCTCTATCGGCTTTAATATCAATACCTGTTTTGAAATTTGCTGTTTTACCTTGACCGTTGTCATGTCGGCTTATTTTACCCTTAACAGGCATTTTAAGCAACCCTTTAAAGGAGCTAAAAACTCCATGCGATGTATTTTTAATCTTGTTAGGCCTCTGGTTCAAGAATTGAATTGTCCTGTCCAGAGCGGCTGCAGTCTGTTTTAATGCTTCAATAGCCGCTAATCCAAGTCTTTTTTTGCTTTGTATATCAACGAGAAGTTTCAATCGTTTTTCATTTTCATTAGACATAATACCGATCTGTTTGTTTAAGTCTGTTTCAAGCAAAAGCTTTTTTGTTTTTTGAGCATTCATTCTGTCCAACATCTGTTGCAGCTTATCCTTGTTTTTTACAAGATCCCCCCATATCTTTCCGTCGTAAGCAAGGATGTGCTCCATAGTGATTTTACGTTGAAAAAAGTCGTTGATCGATTCAGCAGAAGCCAGAATATTCATTTTGCCGAGCATATTTAGTTTATAAACAGCAACAAGACGATTAGATGCATAATCTTCGCTTGTTTTAATCCTTTGCCGGAGGTTGTTGAATGCATAAGTTGCTTCCTGAATATCTGTTTCAAGTAAGGCAAGATCGGATCGCAAGGCTGAAACACGCTTTCTGGCATTGTTTAGAGCAATATCTGTTTCATTTAAGCTGTTTATAATGGCCGCCTCTTTTTTGGTAAAGGTTTGTAGTGCGCTCTCTTGTTCTTCCAGTTTGCGGTCGATATCTTCTGCCTTTTGTTTGGCTGTTTTGATTTTAGCGTCAACATTACTCAAATTCTCAATCTCTTTGTCGTAAATAATCCGAATATAACTTTTCCTGTATCTAACATAACCGATCTGACTATTATGCTGGATTTTAAGCCAGTTATTATGATGCGTCAGAATTGTAACCTTTGACCCTTTTTCAAGTATCTTTATTGGAGCTTTATCGATTCCGGGTTCCGGTCGCACATTAAGCCTTGACACGGTTACAATACCTGTTTCATTTGATTGAAAACCGACAGCCACATCAGAATGCAAAAACACAATACTGCCGGCAACAATAAAAATTACAAAAACAAGCAATATAAAATGAGAATTTTTCACGCTGTTTATTCTTTTAAAAATTGTCTCAGAGCAATAAAACAGCCTAACCATCCAACAAACATGCTGCACAATATTATTGTACCGGACAGCCTGAGCGAAAGAAACCTGACGTTTAACAAATCAAAAGATAGGCCGTATTCAACATTGGTTGATATATACATATAAGCGGCAAATAATGCGGCAAGCCCGATGATTCCTCCAAGCGCACCCTGGATAACGGCTTCAATGTAAAAAGGGGTCTTTATAAATTGGTCGGTAGCTCCAACCAGACGCATTATTTCAATCTCTTCACGCCTTGAATATATTACAAGCCTGATGGTGTTAGCCACGATAAAAACAGCAGCCATAAAGAAAATACTGCTCATAGCATACCCTGTTAATCTGAACAGATCAAAGAGCTTAACAAATCTTCCGATCCATTTACGGCCATATTCGACATCATCTATTTCAGGAAATGATTCAATCTGAACCGCCAGATTTTCAATTCTTTCACTGTTTGGAAACTGTTCTGTGAGACGGATTTCAAAGGCATCGGGAAGTGGATTCTCCTTAAGTCCGTCAAGAAGTGAAGATTGTCTTTTCATCTGTTCTCTAAGTCGCCCCATAGCTTCCTCTTTTGACATGAATTTAGCCTCGGCAACACCATAGAGCACATGAATTTTGTTTTTTATATCGACAATGTTTGTTTCCTCTATATCCGGTTTAAGGTATGCTATTATTTTTATCCCTTTTTTCCAGGAATTCATATAGTCGTTTGTATTGAGAAAAAAAAGAAGAAGAGTGCTGACTATCAGTACTGACAGAGACATTATAATAATTGTGACTGCATTCAGAAATCTATTGGTTCGGATATCCTGAAAGGCTCTTTTAAAATAAAGAATCATATTTCAGATCTTGTAAAAACCATTTTATTATTGAGTGCAAGTTCTTCATATTTTAAGTTTTACTCGAAAATTGGACATCAGGTCGGTCTAGGTTACAGGGTTCAAGGTTCAAGGGTTGAAGCTAAACCTTTGAAACATGAATCCTATTTAGTTTGACGTCCTTCTTTAAGATAGATTGCTTTGCGGCCTGTTTTGCGTATCAATTCCTGATCATGGGTTGCAACAAGAAGTGTGGCGCCTCGCGTGTGGAACTCTTTAAGAAGATCAAAAACAGCGCTGGCCGACTCTGTGTCAAGACTGCCGGTTGGTTCATCGGCTAAGATTATCTTGGGCATCCCTATAACCGCTCTGGCCACTGCGATTCTTTGTTGTTCTCCGCCTGACAAGCTTTGAGGCATGGCATTAAACCTCTTTTCCATTCCTACCATTCTCAGCACGCTGTTTACTTTTTTCTGGATAAACTGCCTTTTTTTACCCATTGCCTCAAGCACTAAAGCAACATTATCAAATACTGTTCTCGTGGGTATCAGTTTGTAATCTTGGAATATTATCCCGAGTTTTCGCCTTAAAAGAGGAATCCGTTTGCGAGAAATTCTGGAAAGATTCATTCCGTCGATTAATATTTGCCCCTCTGATACAGGCTCTCCAAGATAAAGGAGCTTCAGTAAAGTAGATTTGCCTGCACCGCTAGGACCGGTAATAAAAAGGAATTCATTTTTGGATACATCGAGGTTTATATTGATTAAAGCCTGTTTTGAGCCGTAATTCTTGTGGACATGGAACATTCGAATTGTTGCGCTTTTGTCGTTTTCGTCGATCATTCTAAGCCGGCCTCAACTTCTTGCGCCCGACCCATTGTCCAATACAGATAGGCTTTTGATATTTTGAAATCATATAATGCATTGTAATAATTAGTCATAGTCCTGGAAAGAAGCGTTTGTGCATCCAAGACATCTGTTGAAGTGTCTATCTGTTCCTTATAGCGTTCTTCGCTGATTCTAAAGTTCTCTTTGGCCTGTTCAATAGCTTTTTTTACAGCCATAATATTTTGTTCGGATTCTTTGGTTTTAAGATATGCCTGTTTTACCTCGAGACGAACATTATCAACAATCTCGGCAAGTTGATATCGAGCCTGTGCAAGGGTGCTTAGTTTTTCCTTTACACCATATCTGGTTTTGCCCCATTCCCAAAAATTCCATGAAGCTGTGGCTGTAATATCCCAACTTTCGGGATCGCTTATTCCCTCCCCGCCATTAGCATCAAAATCAGTCCCAATTTTATAATAATTACCTTCCAATATTACTGATGGATAATAGTCTGTTTTCCCAATCTCCAAC
>JASEIZ010000132.1 GCA_030017395.1 Desulfobacterales bacterium
TACGAGTTCATCAATATTAATCATCCATTATCAAAAGAAGAATAGGGTTTACTAATGCAACAGCAATTTAAAAAAGATTATAGAGGCCAGATAAAAAAGAAAAATAATACAGGTAGAAAATGCAAGATTTGCGGTAAGGACCCTTACCCAAATTATTTCTATTGCCCTGCCTGTCATCATAGAATCAGTCATCATGATGAAAATGATAATATTATAAAAATAGTTTAGGGTTTTATTTGTTTCATGGTTTTTTTAATACCCCTTCCACCATCCACTCGCGGTAAGTTAACTATACGAAAGGGAGGCATGATGGCGGGAAACGTAGTTTCCAACCATCATGCCTCTAAATAAATTGGTTTTTATTCTGCCGCCTTAACTTCATAGGAAGTAACAGTAATAATTTTCTCTCCCACATCACTTTCTTTAATTGTTCCAACTACTTTCACAAAATTACCAACATATTGAAGAACAACCTCATTGCCTTTATCGGTATCTGCCACTTCGTAAAGCTGTCCATCTTCAGTTACGATTTGATAGTTATCATTAACCTTGCCCGTGATGGTGACTTCTTCACTTAATACATTTGTGGAAAAAAACATCGGGATTATTAAAAAAGTTATAACGCTAACTGCAAAAATCAACCTTTTTCTCTTCATACTATTACCTCCGTTATTTATAGTTATAATTAATGGTTATTTTGAACGATATTTCAGAAAGTGTTTTTTAAAAGCAACAATTGTGCCATTTTGTTAAGATTCAAACAAACACAATTAAATTCATTGAAATTATTAGCAAATTAATTTTTCAAGATTGTTTACACTGGTTTTAGGCAATATAATTAATTTGTATAAGAACAAATAGTTCTGTTTTTTTTATTGAAGGAATCGGGCTTTTAGTGCAATATGTGAAAAAAGGGCTTGAGGTCTTTAAGCCAGGGAAATGAATATCTCTTTCTGTTGATACTACGCGGAGGTGTGAATGAAAAGCATTCTAGTTGCTTCTAAAAATCAATCGGTCTGTGATGCAATCCAGGCCAGCTTGCAATCCGAATACAGGATCGATTCAGTATCCAGCAAGGATGGCTGTTTGGAGATGTTTCGGAAAAAGCGTTATGAATTCCTGTTTATAGATGTAGAAGTTCTTCGCGAGTCAATACTTAACAACTATAAGACGGCTTTACAACCGTTTTGGCATGCGCATCCGACAGCTCAAATTATCGCCATGTCATCTCAGGAAATGATTAGAGAGGCTGTAATGGCCGTTAAGGCGGGAGCCAGCGATTACCTCACCTATCCCGTCAATCAAGATGAAGTCAACTATATTGTTCAGAGCATCTACGAATCTGTTATTATGGAATCGGAACTCGATTATTTTCGAGACAGATTTTGGCAGGAGGATTCACTTGAAATCGTGCGCACCAGAAGCCCCTTGATGAAAAGACTCTTTGATAAGGTGCGTTCAGTAGCGCCAACCAAAAGCACGGTTCTTTTGAGCGGTGAAACAGGAACAGGAAAAGGTGTGCTGGCAAGACTGATTCATCAGCATAGCAACCGAAAGGACAGCACTTTCATAAGCGTTCATTGCGGAGCTATCCCTGATACTCTTTTGGAAAGCGAGCTGTTCGGACACGAGAAAGGAGCCTTCACAGGGGCTGTCCGAAGAAAGCTGGGCAAGTTTGAGATCGCTCAGGGAGGCACGATTTTCCTTGACGAAATCGGCACCATTACACCCTCTGCACAGATCAAGCTCTTGGAGATACTCCAGGATGGAACATTTAATCGCGTTGGCGGAGAAGGAACTATCGAGGTCAGTGTGAGAGTGATTGCGGCCACAAATTCGGATTTAAAGAAAATGTGCGACGCCGGCCAATTCAGAAGAGACCTCTATTACCGATTAAATGTCTTTCCGCTCGAGATTCCGCCTCTTAGAGAAAGAATAGAGGACATCGCATATATCGTCGAGGTTGTTTTAAAAAGACTGAACAAATTTAATCTAAAGGAAATTCACGACGTTCATCCCCGTGTCATAGATGCTTTTGGAAAGTACTCATGGCCGGGAAACATCCGTGAGCTGGAAAATCTTATAGAGCGTGCCTACATACTGGAATTTTCTCCGATATTAACGCCTGAAAGCTTCCCGGACGATCTTTTCGCGTCAAGTCCTTCGCCGGTACAGGTGAAACCTAACATTTCTCTCGGGCTGACAAAGGTGAGACGCACGGCCGTGGAACAGATGGAAAAACGCTATTTAAAGGAAATCTTAGCCGCAAATAATGGCCGAATAAAAGAAAGCGCCGAGATCGCCGGAATCAGCCCCCGTCAATTAAATAAGTTGATGAAAAAACATGATATCAGAAAGGAGGAGTTCAAAACCTTGTAGGCAATATTTGAAGAACCCTGTATCAAGCTACGGAGAATGCGCTCGCTGTTGCGGTTATTAAATTCTCCGTAACATTTTATAAACAGCTTTTGAGATGAAATATACATGAAAAACACCAATGCTAAGCATTTCATAACAATTGTTTTCTTAACTCTTATTTTAGGGCTTTTATCCTCACCAGACAGAGGAACAGCTCAAGAAAAGGGAAAAGAAGCCTCAAAGAAAAAGATTGAATACACCGATCTTAAAATTTCAATTGAAAATGCGCTTAACACGGAGAAACTTTTTGTCGGCAAAAATCTTCACGCAGGCGTCAACCACGTTCGGATCATATAAAATGCCTTTGTTCTGTGAAATTTCCTCTAATGCCTTGTCAATACCAAGGGCTGGCCGGTAAGGTCGGTGAGAGGACATGGCCTCAACCACATCAGCTACACTCAGAATCCTTGCTTCCAGGCAAATATCTTCACCCGAAACTCCATTGGGATATCCGGAACCATCCAGCCTTTCATGGTGTTGAAGCACAATTGCGGCAATCGGCCACGGAAACTTTATCTGTTTCAATATATCGCAACCTACCTGTGGATGAGTTTTAATTATCTCGAATTCGAACTTGCTCAACCGCCCTGGCTTGCTGAGGATTTCAGAAGGTACATTTATCTTGCCGATATCATGTATGATTGCGGATATATGGATTTTTTTAATCGGTTCTTCTTGAAGGTTCATCTCTTCGGCAATGGCGCAGGCCAGTTCGGCTACCCGCTTCTGGTGACCGGCAGTATAGGGATCTCTCCGTTCTGCCGTTGCTGCCAGTGCGTGGATTGCTCCCTCCAGGGCTTCCTGCAGTTTCTCATAACTTTGTTTCAGCGTTTCCTCTGTTTGTTTGCGCTCGGTGATGTCTACCACGATACCTCTCAAACCTATGATTTTGTTATCAGGCATCATAGGACGGGAATATACGATAACAGGAAATGAACTGCCGTTTTTCCTCTGTGCCATGTATTCAGAGCTGTATAACTTTTCTCCGCTCAATGCTTTCTGAATATTTTTTCCGGCTCTATCTCGATCTTCAGGAGCGATTATCTGAAGGACGGTTAAGCCTTTATCAAAATCCTCCTGTGTATAACCAAAAATATCAAATGCATTGCGGTTGACAAATATGAGCTTTCCTCTTTCATCCATTTCAAAAACCGTTTGCGGCAATAAATTAGCAAGCCTTCTGAACCTCTTTTCGGCCTTACGCAGTTTCTCCTCAGCCTGCTTCCGTTCAGCAATCTCTTTTTCAAGACTCAGCATTTTCTTTTCCAGTTTGTTCACCAGACGCTCGCTGTAAAGCTTCAATATCTCTTTTTCCTCTATCGGAACATGCCTTCCGACCCCTGTCTTTCCATTCCCCGCATCTTTAATGACGGATCGTATGATTTCCATGAGCTCATCCGGCTCAACAGGCTTCCGAATAAACCTGTCCGCTCTCATTTTCAGAGCAGCATCCTCATCTTTTCCATCCACGTATGTTGCTGTATAAAAAATAAAGGGGATATCCTTTAGTTTCTCATCTCTTTTGCACTCACAGCAAAACCGAAATCCATCCATGACAGGCATTAGGATGTCGGAGATTATCATATCAGGCAAGGATTTCCTTGCCATGCTCAGAGCCTCTTCCCCGTTGACGGCTGCTTTGATTGTGTGTCCTTCGGACTCAAGGGTTTTTCTAAGGATTATCCTTGAATTTTCATCGTCATCAACTATTAAGATTTTCATCCCGTTATATCTCCTTTCCGTCCCCTCGTCCATTCGTCCATCGTCCTTCCTCTATCGTTCCTTCCTCCCTCCTCCATCGTCAAATCCTTTGGTATTCTAAGCGTGAATATGCTTCCCTCTCCATGCTTGCTTTCAACAGACACCGACCCCTTGAGCTGCTCTGTTACGATTTTTTTTGTAAGATGCAGCCCCAGTCCTGTGCCCGGAGTTTTGACTTTTAAGGGTGAATCCAGTCTGACAAAAGATTCAAATGCCCTGAGTATATCTTCTTCTTTTATACCTATTCCGGTATCAGCTACGCTGATAATGATGGACGAAGGATGATCGGTCGCTTCGCTCCCTGGTTCGACGATGGACGTCTCCTCGTCCTTTCGTCCCTCGTCCTCTCGTCAACTTCACGGGCGGTAATCTCAATCTTCCCCTTTTCAGTGAACTTGACCGCATTGCTCAAAAAATTGAGGACACACTGGAGGAGTCTTTTTCTGTCGGTTTTCAATTGCAGGTTGGGAGGCAGATTTATTTCAAGGTCGAGCCCCTTATTGTCTATCTCCGGTTTTAGGCTTGATACGGCCTCTTTGATTACTTTCTCCAGATCGAATTCTTCCACATGAACATCAACTTTTCCTGCCTCGATCTTTGAAATATCAATAACATCACTAATGAGTGCGAGCAGGTGTTTTGCCGAACCATAGACCCTCTGGAGCTGGTCTCTCTGCTCGGAATTAATTTCACCCGTCATACCCTGGAGAATGATTCCGGTAAATCCTATGATTGAATTAAGCGGAGTGCGAAGCTCATGGGACATGGACGCGATAAACATGGATTTAAGATGGTCGAGTTCTTGAAGTCTGATGTTCGCCTGATCGAGTTTTTCAGCCTTTTCTTCCAGTTGTCTCGTTCGCTCCGTGACCAGCTTTTCCAGATGATCACGGTGTATACTCAACTCTTTCTCTGCCTGCAGGCGCTTGGTGCGGGTACGCAAAGCAATCATACCAAACGCCAGATTATCAGCCAGTTTGTTCAACAACTTGATTTCTTCTGCGTTGAAGGCATCTGGTTCCGAAGAATAGACGTTGAGCGCACCCAGAGTCTGCCCGTTCGCAATCATAGGAAGGGCAACCGATGAAGCATAGCCGTGCTTGAGTGCTGCCTCTCGCCAGGGTTCAAAATCCGGGTCTGTCAGGATATGTCGTGCCGTAACAGGCGTGCCACTCCTAATCGCTGTGCCTGTGGGACCACGCCCTTGTTTGGTATCCGCCCAGGTGATGTTTATTGTGTCGAGATATCCTTTTTCGTAACCCGCCTGAGCCACGGGGCGCACAGTTTTTGCTTCGTCTTGTTCGGCAAAGCCGACCCAAGCCAGGTGATACCCGCCGACTTTCACAATGATCCGGCATACGCCATGCAGTAAATCCGATTCCTCATTGGCTCGGATAAGCGTTTGGTTACACTCGCTGAGGGCCCTGAGTGCCCGGTTAACCCGGCGCAGTTCCTTCTCGGTCTGCTTGTGCGCGATAAATATCGGCGCAATCCTTGAAATGCCGATAACCATCAGGAACGATATCGCAAGGGCGACAAGCTCGGCTATGAGGTCGGGTTGAAAAGTCACGTCTCCCGAAACAAGGCGGACGAAGGTAATACCCCGTCGCAGGGCCATAAACACCAAGGATGCAGAGATAAGGCTCCAGGCAATCTTTCTGCCGGTGAGAGGAATAAGTCTGGCAGACATGACTGCCGCAGTGAATTGCAGGAAAATGGAGAGCGCCAAAATGAATGTTATCATCACCAGGATGTCCTCCTTCCCGTTTATTCGGTCATTTCTTGTAAAGGGTAGACTCCAGCCCGTGTTCTTTGCTTGGTGAACTTACTTAATTAAAACTGTTTTGATGTTAAGTCAATCCTTTAAGTATACCAAAATCCACCGCCTAAAAAAAGATATGGATATTTTGATCGTTGGAAGGGATA
>JASEIZ010000133.1 GCA_030017395.1 Desulfobacterales bacterium
TACAGGGGCAGCTTTGGCTGAATACTTCATGTATAAGAAACAACATACTTCAATAATTTATGATGATCTCTCCAAACAGGCACAAGCTTATCGACAAATGTCTCTTCTATTAAGAAGACCACCTGGCCGAGAAGCTTATCCGGGAGATGTTTTCTACTTGCATTCCCGTCTCTTGGAAAGAGCAGCTAAATTAAGTTCTCAGTTAGGTGAGGGGAGTCTTACGGCTCTACCAATAGTTGAGACTCAAGCTGGAGATGTTTCAGCTTATATTCCCACTAATGCAATTTCAATTACCGATGGACAAATATTTTTATCGGCTGATCTATTCAATGCCGGGATCCGACCTGCTATTAATGTGGGTATTTCCGTATCTAGAGTAGGATCCGCGGCTCAGATAAAAGCTATGAAAAAGGTAGCTGGAAAATTGAAATTAGAGTTAGCTCAATTTGCAGAGTTGGAAGCCTTTGCACAATTTGCTTCCGATCTTGATAAAGCTACTCAAGATCAGTTGGCAAGGGGTCAACGATTACGTGAGTTGCTCAAACAATCTCAGTCGGCTCCTTTGAAAGTAGAAGAACAAATAGCTACTATTTATACCGGAACGAATGGATACCTAGATATATTAGAGATAGCACAGGTGAGAAAATTTCTCGTTCAGTTACGCGAGTATTTGATAAAGAATAAACCTCAGTTTGGAGAAATTATACGTTCTACTGGTACATTTACGGAAGAAGCAAAAGCTCTTCTGGAAGAGGCTGAACTGAGTACATCCGGTCAGGTTATATTGTACGATGGACGTACAGGCAGACCTTTTAATGAAAAGATCACTGTTGGAGTGATGTATATGATGAAACTTCATCATCTTGTTGATGACAAGATGCATGCAAGGTCTATCGGGCCTTATTCACTTGTAACTCAGCAGCCTCTTGGAGGAAAAGCCCAGTTTGGAGGCCAACGACTTGGCGAAATGGAGGTTTGGGCAATGGAGGCTTATGGGGCTGCTTATGCTCTGCAGGAGTTTCTTACGGTTAAGTCTGATGACATGGCAGGAAGAACACGTATGTATGAAAAGATTGTAAAAGGTCAAAACGTACTGGAGCCGGGTTTGCCGGAGTCTTTTAAGGTTTTGACAAAAGAGTTGCAGAGTTTGGGCATGGATATAGCCCTTCTGGAAGAAAAGCAGTAAAACAGAACAGTTAACACTTAACGCATTTTGTAAAAGTAATTTTTTTAACTCCACAAGTTTATTATAATTGACAGGTTTTTAAAAAAGTCGTTACTCCGGTGAAACCGGGGCCATAATAGTCACAACCATCTGAAAACAATAGACTTTTGTCCCTTTCTAAACGACAGGAATTGTGCGTTTTCGACTTTTTAAGAAACCATTATAATTAGGAAATATAAAATGGAAATTTTATACGATTTTTTTGCTAAGCCTGTTAATCCAAAGGATTATTCAGGTATTAAGATCGGACTGGCATCGCCGGAACAGATTCTAAAATGGTCGCACGGAGAGATTAAAAAACCGGAGACAGTCAATTATCGAACTTTTAAACCTGAACGAGATGGTCTTTTCTGTGCAAAGATTTTTGGCCCTACCAAAGACTATGAATGCAATTGCGGCAAATACAAGCGCATGAAACACAGAGGGGTTATTTGTGAAAAGTGTGGAGTGGAGGTTATTCAGTCCAAGGTGCGAAGAGAGCGTATGGCGCATATCAAACTTGCCACTCCTTGCGCACATATATGGTTTTTAAAAAGTCTTCCAAGCAAGATAGGTAATTTGCTTGATCTTACCCTTAAACATATTGAAAAAGTTCTTTATTTTGACAACTATATTGTAATTGATCCAAAGGGTACAAGTTTAACTCGTGGCGAGCTTTTATCGGAAGATAAATATCATGAAGCTCTTGAAACTTATGAGGCAAAATTTGAAGCAGGCATAGGTGCCGAGGCTGTGAAGGAGCTCTTGAAAAGAATAAATCTTGATGAAGAATATAAAAAACTTAGGGAAGATATTCGTGCTACGAGTTCGGTGCTAAAGCGTCAAAAGCTTGCCAAACGGATCAAAATAATCGATGCATTCAGACGATCAGGATTGGACCCTGCTTGGATGATAATGGATGTTATCCCTGTTCTTCCTCCTGATTTGCGTCCATTGGTCCCTCTTGAAGGTGGTAGATTCGCCACCTCTGATTTAAACGATCTCTATCGCAGGGTTATTAACCGAAATAATCGTTTAAAACGCCTGATCGACTTAAATGCACCTGATATTATTGTTCGAAATGAAAAAAGAATGCTTCAGGAATCGGTTGATGTCCTGTTTGATAACGGCCGGCATGGCAGAGTTATTACAGGAACCAACAAGCGTCCGTTGAAATCTCTTAGCGATACCTTAAAGGGAAAGCAGGGTCGTTTTCGTCAGAATTTGCTTGGGAAGAGGGTAGATTATTCCGGCCGCACCGTTATAACAATTGGGCCGAATCTTAGGCTTCATCAGTGCGGCCTGCCAAAGAAGATGGCACTCGAGTTGTTTAAGCCTTTTGTTTATTGTCGCCTTGAGCAGAAAGAGCTTGTTTCTACGGTAAAGAGTGCCAAGAAGATGGTAGAACGTGAGATTCCGGAAGTTTGGGATACACTGGATGAGGTAGTTAAGGAGTATCCGGTTATGCTTAACCGCGCCCCTACACTTCATCGGCTTGGTATCCAGGCCTTTGAGCCCATCCTGATTGAAGGTAAGGCTATTCAATTGCACCCCTTGGTTTGTACCGCATTTAATGCTGACTTTGACGGAGATCAAATGGCTGTTCATGTGCCTCTTTCTGTAGAAGCGCAAATAGAGGCCAGAGCTTTAATGCTATCCAGCAATAATATCCTTTCTCCTGCAAGCGGAAGTCCTATTATTATTCCAAGTCAGGACATTGTTTTGGGCATCTATTATATGACAAGAGAGATAAGGGGAGTTAAAGGGGAAGGCAAGATCTTTGCCGATCCCGAGGAGGTTAGATCCGCATATGATTCAAAAGTGGTTGATCTCCATGCCGGAATTGTTGTTCGGATAAGCGGGGAAAGGGTAAACACAACGGTGGGACGTATCCTGTTGTGGGAAATCATGCCTCAGGATAACATCTTGTCGATAAGACATATCATGGTTTCTTCCGAGGATGAAATAAAGCTTGTGCTTAAAAAGATAAAGTCAGGTACTGATTTTGCAGACATGGTGAGCAAGTATTCCCAGAGCCTTGACAAGGAGAACGACGGGATCCTCGGCTTGCTTGCAAAGGATGAGTTTAAGAGAACATTTGATATAAAAGAGGCCGAAGTTGATGCGGTTTTTTCTCTTGCACCAGGTGAAATCAGCGACATAATATTTGTCAACGGCAATTATCATATTTTTGAAATAATCAGCAAACGTCCGGAGATACCTTTTCATACGGTCAACAAGGTAATGAATAAAAAAACGTTACGCGATCTTGTCGATTATGTATACAGAAGTCGCGGGCCAAAGGCCACAGTCATTCTTTCCGACAGGTTGAAAGATATTGGTTATAGATACTCAACAAAAGGAGGCCTTTCTATTTCGATTGATGATATGATTATTCCAGAAGCCAAATGGAATATTTTAAAAAAAGCGGAAAAGCAGGTCGGCGAGATGAACGGGCAGTATACTGAAGGTTTAATAACCCAGGGTGAAAAATATAACAAGGTCGTGGATATATGGGCAAAGGCGACAGATGATGTGGCCGACGAGATGATGAAATCCATGAAGATGGCCTCGACAATCGATAAGCAAGGAGCCCCGGTTCTTGATAAAAAAGGGAATTCCGTTGTCAGGGAAAGCTTCAACTCAATATATATGATGGCTGATTCAGGCGCAAGAGGCAGTAAGGATCAAATGCGCCAGTTGGCAGGTATGCGCGGCCTTATGGCAAAGCCCTCGGGCGAGATTATTGAGACACCTATTACCGCTAACTTCAGGGAAGGGCTTTCTGTGCTTCAATATTTTATTTCAACTCACGGAGCTAGGAAGGGTCTTGCGGATACAGCGTTAAAGACGGCAAATTCGGGATATCTTACAAGGCGGCTTGCAGATGTTGCTCAAGACTGTGTGATAGTTAAAGATGATTGCGGAACAATGTTGGGAGTTGAGGTTGAGGCTTTAATGGAGGGAGGAGAAGTTATCCAGCGTCTTGGTGAACGTATTTTGGGCCGTATTGCTATGGAGGATATCCGTGATCCGTTTACAGATGAGATGCTTGTAATGACCGGCGAGGAGTTTAACGAGCCATTGGTACAGAGGATTGAAGATGCCGGACTGACAAAAGTAAAGATAAGGTCGGTTCTGACTTGCAAGTCAAAACATGGTGTATGCGCTAAATGTTATGGGCGTGACCTTTCCCACGGAAGAATGGTTGAAATAGGTCAGGCTGTGGGAATTATGGCAGCGCAATCGATTGGTGAGCCTGGAACACAATTAACCATGCGCACCTTTCACATTGGAGGAACGGCTAGTCGTCGAGCTGAACAGGCGGATATAAAAGCTCGAGTAAGTGGAACGATAAAATATATCAACCTTAATATCGTAAAAAACGATGAAAATGAATTTGTGGTTATGGACCGCCGCGGCGGTGAATTCGCAATAATTGGTGATAAAGGGAGAGAGAGAGAAAGATTTCCTGTTATATATGGCGCTCATCTTGTTGTACGTGATGGGCAGGAGGTTAATGTCGACGATCTTCTTACAAGATGGGATCCTTATACTACGCCAATTATTACAGAGATTGACGGAATTGTTAAATTCGGCGACATTATACCAGGAAAGACCATGCAGGAAAAGGTGGACCCTGTTACAGGCAAATCAAGTCGCATGATTATCGAAAGCAAAACCTCTGATGAAGCTCCAAGGATTTCCATTAAAGACAAATCCGGCAAGACAGGCAATCTTTCTATATCAAAGGGAGTCGCGCGTTATTTATTGCCCGTTAATGCTATTCTTCTTGTTGATGAGGGAGATGAAGTTAAGGCGGGTACCATTCTTGCCAAGCTTCCGCGTGCAACAACTAAAACCAAGGATATTACAGGTGGTCTTCCAAGGGTGGCCGAGCTTTTTGAGGTTCGCAAGCCAAAAGAGATTGCCGTTTTGAGCGAAATAGACGGATATGTTTCTATATCAAGAAGCACAAAAAAAGACAAACAGAAAGTAACTGTAACGCCCATAGCTGCCGGTGATAAAAAAGAATATCTTATTCAACGCGGCAAACATATAAATGTTTTTGAAGGTGATTTTATTAAAGCCGGCGAACCCATTATTAGCGGTGCGGCCATTCCACAGGATATTTTAAATATCAAAGGTGAGATAGCATTGGCTCGCTATCTTGTTGATGAGGTTCAGGAAGTATACCGTTTACAGGGCGTCCGAATTAATGATAAACATATCGAGGTAATTGTTCGGCAGATGATGAGACGAGTTAAGGTTGTTGATGTCGGAGATACGGATCTTGTCGCTGAGGAGCAGATGGAGAAAACTAAATTTGAGGAGGTTAACATGGCGGTGATCGAAAAAGGCGGAAAACCTGCCGTTGCTGAACCCTTTATTCTTGGAATTACTAAAGCATCGCTTAGCACAGATAGTTTTATTTCTGCGGCTTCATTTCAGGAAACGACTAAAGTTCTGACAAATGCAAGTGTTGCCGGCACTGTTGATTATTTGCACGGTCTTAAGGAAAATGTAATAATGGGAAGAATTATTCCTGCCGGTACTGGGATTTACTTATACAATGATATAGCTATTGATCAGAAAACCAGCCTTACAGGGTAAACACGTTTGGTATTTTATAAGGTTTTAAATATATTTAACTTAAAATTATCGCACAAAATGCTTGACAATGAGACAGTATATATATAGAGAATCATCTTTTGTCAAAACTTGATAACTTTGTTAAATATTATTTATTTGGCTGCTTGTAGATTTCAGAACTTTGCAAATATAATTATATGGCGAGTGGAGACCTTTGCAGAACGAGACATTTTTTCGTCAGGCAAGGAAGGCGAAAATATGAGCACCGATGCTTCACTTC
>JASEIZ010000134.1 GCA_030017395.1 Desulfobacterales bacterium
ATCAGGTATGTTTCAGGAGAAAAAACAAAGCTTTTTTCTACAATCACTCCATTTTCAGATGCCCAGGAAAATGTGATTTTTTCCGGTTTATCATTAATGTTAATGGATTCAGCATTGTTGTTTACACTAAAAACCGCTTGTTTCAGGCCGAGCAGGCTGTTGCTGGCAAGTCCTAGTAGAACCGTTCCCCTTTCCTGTATCTCCGTGGGTATCATCTCATATAGAGGTGAATTTTCCTCGTTGGCAGTTTTGTAATCCTTTAGAGCAAAACTGTTAAAGGCCGCTCCATTTTCTGAAATTTTAACCGAATATAACGGGGTGTTAACAGTAATTGTTCTGGCTTTTTTTATTGGTCTCGAGACACCGCTCTTTTCGGATATTATCTTCTTGTCAACAATACCCTTCTCAATATCTTTATTGAACTGGGTCTCTTTTGCCGTCTGTTCAGTTTGTAGGCTTTTGCTTGGGGATTGAATAACTTTTTTGTCAATAAAGAACATTTCCCACGAAACAAAAACAATCAAACAAAGAACAATAGCTATAGCTAAACGACGAAAATCCATAATATGCTCCTAAATTTTATACCTGGTAAAAAGTAATGTCGGTTCAAGTGCATTGGAACCGGTTGAAACAGATTGGTTGTGTTGGCAGAATCTTTGAGTGGCCTATTAGGAAATACAATAATTTCTAATATTATATTGTCTAATATTAAATACGCGTGACGGCACAGGCCCGCTTGACCCATTATTGTATTTATACTCACGGCCATCCGGTTAAGGAACATCATCGACTCCACCCGGATTAAACGGGTGGCATCGCAGAATTCTTTTTAAAGCAAGGAATGTTCCCTTTAGCAGTCCATAACGTGAAACAGCTTTATAAGCATACTCGGAACAGGTTGGATAAAAACGACACGACGGGCTCAAAACAGGAGACAAAACATATTGATATGCTCTTATAGTAAAAAGGGCAAGCATCTGACATGTTTTATTAATGATAAAAACTCCTTGTGATTTTATCAAAAATGTTTTGCAAGGACAAAAAAGTCTGAGCTGACGACAGGTTGACAGCTCCTTTCTTCGCTATGATGTTTATATCCAAAATCCCTATGTTTTTGTGCTTGTTGAGTCGAAAATATTCACGGGAAAAGCGTTTAATCCTGTTGCGAACCGTTGCGTTTCCAATTTTTCTCGAAGCGGTAATACCAAGGCGTGTTCTTTCTGTTTTACCTGGAACAAAAACTGCAATAAAGTTATTATTTTGGCATTGCCTGCCTTTTGCCGTCAACCTCAGAAAATCAGATCGTTTTAACAGTCTATCCGCCTTAGTAAAAAAAAATCCCACGAGATGTTTACCTTTTACAACCCATCTATTTCATTATGTATTGTGCTTAAACGCTCAGGCGCTTTCTGCCTTTAGCTCTACGCCTGTTAATAACTCTTCTTCCTTGTTTCGTTGACATCCTTTTTAAAAAACCGTGCGTTCTGGCACGCCTTATCCTGCTTGGCTGATAGGTTCTTTTCATATTACATATCCCCTAAAATATATGTTTGTTGAGAGATCTTTTGCGTTACGTCGAACCGCAAAAGCAAGCACTCTTCTCACTGCTTGCGACGGGAAGTTTTAATTTATTATCAAACTTAAATACTGCTTTTAGCGGCAAATATTTTTCAATGGTTTCGCAACAAAAAGGCCTAATAAGTTACTTTTAAACTTATAAAATAATCATAAGTCAAATATAAAGTCAAGCATCAAAATTTAAGCATCGTTAACCATTTAAGACCTTTGAAAAGCCCCGGCATTATCATTGCGAAGCGAAGCAACCTCAAAACATGTTGACAATCCACAAGATTGCCGCTCGCTTTGTTCCCTGTGATGACCAGAATCAACCGGATAACAAATGAGCCGAATTAAGTTTTTGATCACTGTTTTACTGTTGTTGCCTGTTTCATCGTCTCTTCGGAAAGATTAAAAATCCCTTTTATAATCTCAAACGGCCTTGCTATTTTACCGGACTCCGATCTGAGTTTTATCATCATTGTGTGAGGCTTGACCAAATTAATCTTTAAAACCATATCCTTAAAATCTATCTTTTTTACCTTACCTTTTCGATTAACACGGGTTTGTACAAAATCGGAGCTTTTTATAAAATCATTTAATTTTTGATTGTCAAAACAACCATTTTTAAGTTTCACCAGATATGTAGCCGTTTTTTGCTGTTTAATGTCTGACTTTGAAGAAAATATTTGGCAGGATTTAACCAAAAGACCTTCCGGAAGATGGTTGTTTAAAGAGATTGTCAAAACGTCTGGTTTAACACTGCCGCAAATCACCAAAGAAAATGATTCATTCAGGCTTTCCATGCCTATGGGAAGAGCGTCATAAAAAGACGCCTTGGGCATAGGATGAAAACCTTCCGAAAACTTTAGAGATATGCCTGCCCGCCTCAAGGCGCGTAAAAAGATATTTACAAGCTCCAAGTGTCCAAAATATTTTGCCTGGCCCTGTTTTGAATAAAAAAGTCTAATCCTTGTATAAAGCCCGGCTTTTTCATCTGACGCACCTCCTTTGTTGTATAAAAGCTCATTAATAACATTCTTGCCGGATTGAAACACTTTTGGCTCAATGGTTTTAAAGTCGCATACTCCGCAGGTGTTACAATCACCCCGGCGACAGTCCGGCGTATGTTCGCCGCGCTCTGCCTTTTCCCGTTCAAGCGTCAAAAACTCTTTTGTTACCCCTGTCTCGATATGATCCCATGGCAACGGGTCTGTAACATCCCTTGCGCGGGTTGTATAACGATCTACATCAAGCCCTTGATCAAAAAAGGCCCTTTCCCATAATCCATATTGAAACCTGTCGCCCCAGCCGTCAAATTTACAACCTTTTTTGTATGCATCCACCAGCAAACCGCTAAGCTGCCTGTCTCCCCGTGCAAAAAGACCCTCGATCATACTCACTTCAGGATTTTGCCACTTAAAATGAATTCCGGGCATCTTTAAGTTTGCCCGTAGCCTTTCTATCTTTTCCCTTGATTCAGATAGAGATATCTGAGAAGCCCATTGAAAGGGGGTGTGCGGTTTTGGAATAAATGTCGCCACGCTGACATTTATTTGGCCATCGCGCCCTGGCCGGGCTTTAATCTTGCGAAGCCTCTTAACAAGCTCAACAATCGCCAGAAGATCCTCTTCGGTTTCTGATGGAAGGCCTATCATAAAATATAATTTTATCACCAGCCAACCCAGACCAAAGACATCCTGTACCGTTTCAACGATTTCCTCTTCTGTAATATTCTTATTGATAACATCCCTAAGCCTCTGGCTGCCGGCTTCAGGAGCAATAGTAAAACCTGTTTTTCTGACCTTTTTTATGATATTAATCAGTTCGGGGGTCAATGTACCGGCACGCAGCGAAGGTAAAGAAACAGCAACATGTCTTGGTTCACATCGAGACATTAGCTGATTCATCAGGGAGATAATAGAACTATAATCTGCAGTACTCAGTGACAACAACGAAAGATCTTCGTAACCTGTAGCCGCACATGAAGTATCAAACAGATTAAGCAGTTTCTTTACCGATCGTTCACGCACTGGTCGATATATCATCCCTGCCTGACAAAATCGGCATCCCCTGGTGCATCCCCTTGCAATCTCAAGACGAAGACGATCATGTACAGGTTTGCCGAACGGGATTATCGGAACATCAGGAAAAGGGGCTGTGTCAAGAACCGCGATTATTTCTCTTGCAACAACCTTATAATCTGAAAATGTGGGTTGCGGGGTCTGAGGCACATAAACCCCTTTAATTAAAGACAATTGTTTTAAAAGGGCATCCTTGTCTTCACTACCATCCTCTTTCCATGTAAGCCAGGCCTTTGATATATCGACTATCACTTTTTCGCCGTCTCCGACCACCATGGCGTCAAAAAAATCGGCGACAGGTTCTGGATTACATGTACAGGGACCACCAGCTATAATCAGCGGAAACAAGCCATCCCTTTCCGAAGAAAAAAACGGTATGCCTGAAAGATCGAGCATTGTAAGAATATTAGTATAATTTAACTCGTAAAGCAGGCTAAAACCGATAATGTCAAAGTTTTTAAGCGGCTTATGTGATTCCATAGATACAAGGGGTATATGTGACGACCTCAAATACGATTCCATATCAACACCTGGAGTATAAACCCTTTCAGCAGCTATCTCTTTATGTTTATTTAGGATATTATAAAGTATCTGAAGCCCGAAATGTGATGTGCCTATTTCATATATGTCCGGAAATGCAAGGACAACTTTTAACTTAACCTTGTCTATGTCTTTTTTTATGGAGTTTATCTCCGTGCCCAGATATCGGCTCGGCCGTTCTATTAACGGCAAGATGTCTTGAAATGTTTTAAGTATCATGATATTATGTTATAATAATCATTTTACAAACTTATACAAACCTTTTTTAAAACTATTATGCTACAGACATATAAAAAGTTTATCCATTTAATTATAGTCTTTTTTACGATACTTATTCTTTCACTTCCCTGCTCTGCCACTGAATATCAACGGGAAAACCCTGTTGTCAGGGCTGTGCGCAAGGTCAGCCCCGCGGTTGTGAACATAAATTCGGAATATGAGGTTCGCGGGCGCACCAATCCTTTCTCTGCATTCAGGATGGATCCTTTTTTTGATTCCTTTTTCAAAGATTTTTTTGACCCTGGTTTTGAACAGCGCTACAAAAGGACCAGTCTTGGATCAGGAGTTATTATTGATGGGAAACGGGGCCTTATTCTCACAAATGCGCACGTGCTTGCAAAAAGCACTTCAATAACGGTCATTCTAAACGATGAACGTAAGTTTGACGCCAAGATTATAGGCGCTGATCCTGATTCTGATCTAGCGGTGCTGCGAATATCATCAAAAAACTCTCTTCCGGCTATTGAGATGGGAGACTCCGACGATCTTATGATAGGAGAAACCATTATAGCCATAGGCAATCCATTCGGATTTTCCAATACAGTAACAACAGGGATTATAAGCGCCGTAAACCGGAGTATCAGGACAGACAGCGCTGTTTATCATGATTTTATACAGTTAGACGCCTCCATTAATCCCGGCAACAGCGGAGGAGCGCTTCTGAATATAAACGGCGAACTTATCGGCATTAATACTGCAATTTATGCAAAAGCACAGGGAATAGGATTTGCCATACCCATTAACAAAGCAAAAAGGATTGTGTCAGACCTTATTCAATATGGAGAGGTTGTTCAAATATGGCTTGGTATAACCGTGCAAAACCTTGATAAAAGACTTGCTCAATACCTGAACGCTTCTGAACTCAAGGGTGTGGTTGTCAAAGAGGTCTCAAGGAAAGGACCCGGCCATAAAGCAGGCATCCAGGAAGGTGATATTGTCCTGTCTGTCGGCTCCAGGAGTACCCCTTCGATTGAGCATTATCATACAGCCATGAAAAATTATGCCAAAGGAGATGATATCAAAATAGAGCTCTGGCGAAACAACAAAGTGTTTACTGTTTCAACAACAGCGGCTGTGTTCCCTGAGGAGCTGGCCAGGGAACTTGCTTTCAATCTTCTTGGGATAAAAGTTGAAAACCTGTCTTTAACAAAACGTTTTCAAGGTCAAACATCCGCAAAAACAGGCGTGGTAATTTCATCGATCAATCGTCAATCCTATCTGGCGCGTATCGGCGTAAAACCAGGTGATATAATACAACAAATTGATGAAATGGCTGTAAGCGGCGTAAAGGATTTTGAAAAAGCGGTTGTAAAATATCGCCTTAAAAGTTCGGTGGTTGTTTTATTGCAGCGCGGCGATCAGAGCTATTATATAACCGTTAAATTATAAGCTTTATAACCGCTTTTTTGTCGCGTCTGGAATGCCTGTGGGAGCGGCTTTCCAGCCGCGACCAACTACAAGCCACTCACACCGACCACCGACAATACCAAAAAGGATAGTCATGAAAATCGTTCGCCAACTTCGCCCGTACCGGATTATGCAGGCAGTAAAGTGTGACATCCCTAAGTGCTCTGGGTCAAAAATTCGGTGACGTATTTTTATGCTGCCATTTTTTG